>CAZOZD010000089.1:0-8537 GCA_964584195.1 uncultured Burkholderiales bacterium | reverse complement strand
ACGCGCGCTTCGCGCACGTTCACCCTCACCCGCCGCTTCGCGTCGGCCTCTCCCACGGGGAGAGGAAAAACCTTCAAACCCGGAAGTGGGCCACTGAGGCGCGTAGCGCCTCGGCCAGCTGGCGCAGCTCCTGGGTGGAGCCTGCGGTCTGGCGGGCGGCGGCGCTGCTTTCCTCGGACATCTGGGCGATGCGCTCCACCCCCTGGGCGATCTCCTGCGAGGCGATGGACTGCTCCCGGAGCGCGGAGGAGATGTCTTCCACCACGCCGACGACACGGCTGGCGCTTTCCTGGATGCCGGTGATGGAGTCGCCGGCCTGGTGCGCCAGGCTGACGCCTTCGGTAACCCGGGTGACGCCGGTCTCCATTTCCTGCGCCGCGCGGCGGGCGCCGGCCTGCACCTTGTCGATCATGCCGGCGATCTGCTGGGTGGAGTTGGCGGTGCGCTCGGCGAGCTTCCTGACCTCGTCCGCCACCACCGCGAAGCCGCGGCCCTGCTCGCCGGCGCGCGCCGCCTCGATTGCGGCGTTGAGCGCCAGCAGGTTGGTCTGGTCGGCAATCTCGCGGATGACATTGACGATGGCGGAGATCTCGTTGGACGTGCCTTCCAGTTCGCGAATGACCTGGGCCGAGGTGTTGACCGCGTCGGCGATCTTGCCGATCTCGCCGGCCGCGGAATGCACCACCTCGCCACCGCTGCGCGATTGCTCGCCGGACTGGCTGGCGACGCTGTGCGCCTCGTGGGCATGATCGCGCAGCTGGTCGATGGACACCGACATTTCCTCCACCGCGGCAGCCATGCCGGAAGCCGATTCGGTCTGCGCCTCGGAGGCGGAAGCGGTCTGTGCCGCGGCGGTGCTCAGCTCCTGGGCGGAGCGGGCCAGTCGCTCGGCGCTCTGCTGGGTATCGGTCACCATGGCGCGCAAGCGGGTCTGCATGTCGGCCATGGCGGCAAGCAGCCGGCTGGCCTCGTCCTGGGCATCGCGCCGCTCCAGGCGGCTCGACAGGTCGCCCGCGGCGACCGCCTCGGCGGCGCCGATGGCCTGGTTGAGCGAGAGGCTGATGCCACGCGCGATGTACCAGGCGAGCGCACCAAGCAGGAGTGTGCCGACGACGATGCATACTGCGAACAGCATCAGGTTCTGGGCGTGATGCCGCTCGGCTTTTTCATACACCTCCTGCGCCACCCGCGCCTGGTAGGCGATCAGTTCCGCCAGTGCCTGGCGGGTCTCGCCGCCCAGGACGCGGTTGCCCTGGAGAAAGCGGGCCTGCACCGGGGTGGAGTAATCGTCGCTCAACAGCGCCGCCAGGGTGGGACGGATCACCTCGGCGTCATAGCGTGCCCGCTTGGCGGCGAAGTCCTCGGCGAGCTTTCTTTCCTCCTCGGTGAGGTAGGTGGCCATGTATTTTTCCCAAAGCACGTCGATCTCCTTCATCACCCGCTCGGCGCGCTCGGTGTGCTCGGAGACGGGATGGTCGTGCAGGGCGTATACCTTGCCTTCGGGGTCGTGCTGGAATGCGCGCAGCAGGTCGGCGTAGACAGCGTCGAACTTGGACATGACCTGCGACAGGTCGACCATGGGCACCGCGCGATCGAGATAGACCGATTCGAGGTCATCGGTCATCTGCTGCATGCCGCGCCAGCCCAGGAAGGTGGTGGTCAGCACCAGGATCAATGCGCCGACCATCAGGATCAGGATACGCCTGGCGATGCTCATGGAATCCAGCATGGGTAAAGTCTCCTCGGGTTCGATTGGCCCCGCGAGGATAGACGCATTCGCGCCCGGCATGCAAATCCAGGCCGTCCTCGGGGCCATGGATCGAAGCCTCAACGAGGCGCCAACCTTCCGGGCAGGTACAATCCGGGCAGGTACAATCCGGGCAGGTACAATCCGGGCCTGACGCGGGGAGCATCATGGACAAGCAATACGACAACGGCAGCAAGGACATCGAGGACAACCTGAACCAGGTGCTGACCCTGATCGCCCGTCACAAGCTGGTCGAATCGCTGGTGCACAACCAGGACATGCCGCGCCACGAGCTGGTCGAAACCCTGGTGCACAAGCAGCACGTGGCGGAGCTGGCGAAGAAGCTCGACAGCCTGCACCCGGCCGACGTGGCCTACATCCTCGAAGCCCTGCCGCTGGAAGACCGGATCCTGGTCTGGGACCTGGTCAAGGCCGAGCGCGACGGCGAGATCCTGCTCGAAGTGTCCGACGCGGTGCGCGAATCGCTGATCGCCACCATGGACAACCGCGAGCTCCTGGCGGCAGCGGCGAGCCTGGATACCGACGAGATCGCCGATCTGGCGCCGAACCTGCCCAAGGACGTGATCCAGGAGCTGATGAAGTCCCTGGACGAGGCCAAGCGGGCACAGGTGGAATCCTCGCTCGCCTACGACGAGCACTCGGTCGGCGCCTTGATGGATTACGACTTCGTCACCATCCGCGCCGACGTCACCCTGGAGGTCGCCCTGCGCTACCTGCGCCGTCTGGGCGACCTGCCGCCGCATACCGACAAGCTGTTCGTGGTCGAGCGCGACGGCACCCTGATCGGCGTGCTGCCCCTGAAACGCATGCTGGTGCATGACCCGGAGGCGCATGTGGCGGCGGTGATGTCGGACGAGCCGGTGCTGTTCCATCCCTCCGACGCCGCGCCCGAGGCGGCCCAGGCCTTCGAGCGCTACGACCTGGTGACCGCGCCGGTGGTGGACGCCAACAACCGCCTGGTCGGCCGCCTTACCGTCGACGTGGTGCTCGACTACATCCGCGCCGAGGCCGAGCAGGACATGCTCCAGCTCGCCGGCCTGCGCGAGGAGGAAGACCTGTTCACCACGGTCTGGAAGGCGGCCAAGAACCGCTGGCTATGGCTGGCGGTGAACCTGTGCACGGCCTTGATCGCCTCGCGGGTGGTGGGCGCGTTCGAGGGCTCGATCGAAAAACTGGCCGCCCTGGCCGCGCTGATGCCCATCGTCGCCGGCATGGGCGGCAACACCGGCAACCAGACCTCGACCCTGATCGTGCGCGGCCTGGCGCTGGGCATCATCAATCGCGACAACGCCCGCCGCCTGCTCGGCAAGGAACTGGGCATCGCCCTGCTCAACGGCACGGTATGGGGCAGCGTCATGGGCGTGGTCACCTGGCTGCTCTACGACAACATCCCGCTGGCTCTGGTGATGACCGCCGCCATGCTGCTCAACCTGCTGGTGGCGGCCGTGGCCGGCTTCCTCGCCCCGATGACGATCAACCGCGCCGGCCGCGATCCGGCCTTCGGCTCGGCGGTGCTGACCACATTCATCACCGACTCGATGGGGTTCTTCATCTTCCTCGGTCTGGCCACCGTGTTCCTGCTCTGAGAACCGTCCAGCACGATGCTTGAGCTGATCCGCGACTATCTGCCGGAGTACCGCCACTACCGCGGCCGCCTGGTCCTGGCCTTCATCGGCATGCTGATGGTGGCGGCGGCCGCCGCCGGCATCGCCTGGATGATGAAGCCATTGCTGGACGAGGTGTTCGTCAACCGCAACACCGAGCTGCTGCACTGGCTGCCCATGCTGGTCATCCTGGCCTACCTCGCCAAGGGCCTGGGCACCTTCACCCAGGCCTACATGATGAGTTATGTCGGCCAGGACATCGTGCGCAAGGTGCGCGACCGGCTGCTGGCGCACATGTTGCGCCTCGACCTGGGTTTCTTCCATCGCCATCACTCCGGCGATCTGATCAGCCGCGTCACCGCCGACACCGGTCGCATCCAGGGCGCGGTTTCCACCAGCCTGGCCACCCTGCTGCGCGAGACGCTCACCGCCGCCGCCCTGATCGGCGTGGTGATCTACCAGAGCCCGACCCTGTCGTTCATCACCCTGGTGGTGATTCCGGCCGCCTATTACCCGGTGGCGCTGATCTCGAAGAAGCTCAAGCGCATCTCGCACACGTCCCAGGAACGTACCGCCACCCTCACCATGAGCCTTTCCGAGGCATTCAACAACGTCGAGGCGATCAAGGCATACCACACCGAGACCTTCGAGGCCGATCGTTTCGCCCACGCCAACCGGGCGCTGTTCGCGGCCAACATCCGCTCGGCGCGCACCGCCGGCCTGGTGGTGCCGGTGATGGAGCTGTTCGCCTCATTTTCCGCCGCGCTGGTGATCTATGTCGGCGGCCGCCAGGTGATCGAGGGCCAGCTTTCGGTGGGCGAGTTCTTTTCATTCATGACCGCGCTGTTGATGGCGATCGACCCCATCCGCCGCATCTCGTCCACCTATACCCAGTTCCAGGACGCGGTGGCCGCCAACGAGCGCATCAAGGCCATGCTGGCGCTCACCCCGGAACCGGTGCGCGGCGAACGCGCTCTGGACGACATCGATGCAATCGCCCTGGAAGGGGCGGAATTGCGCCATGGCGAACGGCGCGTGCTGCGCGGAATCGATCTATCCGCCCGGAAGGGCGAGGTGATCGCCCTGGTGGGTGGCAGCGGCGGCGGCAAGAGCAGCATCGCCGCCCTGCTGCTGCGCTTTTTCGACGCCAGCGCCGGACGGGTGCGCATCAACGGCCACGACATCGGCGAGTACCGCCTCGACGCGGTGCGTCGCCGCATCGCCATCGTCAGCCAGCGCATCCACCTGTTCAACGACAGCATCGCCGCCAATGTCGCCTACGGCGCCGAGATCGACGAGCCCCGGGTGGTCGCCGCATTGCGCAAGGCGAACATCCTCGACCATGTCGCCGGCCTCGAACACGGTATCCACACCCGCCTCAACGAGGCCGGCAGCAACCTGTCCGGCGGCCAGCGCCAGCGCATCGCCATCGCCCGCGCCCTGTACCGCGACCCGCGCGTGCTGATCCTGGACGAGGCCACCAGCGCGCTGGACAACGCCAGCGAGGCTGCCATCCTGGCCACCCTGCGCGAGCTCGCGCCAGACATCATCACGATCATCATCGCCCACCGCCTGAAGAGCGTGGAACAGGCCGACCGCATCTACCTGATCGAGGACGGTCGCGTCGTATGTGCCGGCGGGCGCGACGCATTGCTGCGCGACTGCGCTGAATTCAGGGAGCTGTACCGTTGAAATTCAACCTCGCCACCCCCTGGGGACGCGCCTGGGCCTGGACTTACGCCATGCTGGTGGAACACAACTTCACCAACCTGTTCCGCTTCAACTTCCATCGCATCTCGCACGAGGCCTACCGTTCCTCGCAGCCGACCATGTGGCAGCTGCGCCGCGAGGTGCAAAAGCGCGGCATCCGCACCATCATCAACCTGAAGGGGGCCAACCCAGGCTCGGCCTATTACCTGTTCGAGCGCGAACAGTGCGAAAGACTGGGCATCCGGCTGGTCGACGTGAGCATCGCCTCACGCAGCGTGCCCAGCCTGGAACGGATCCGACGCGCGAAGGAAGTGTTTGAGAGCGTCGAATACCCGATCTGGATCCACTGCAAGGCCGGTGCCGACCGGGCCGGCATCTACTCCACCCTGTACCAGCATTTCCGGCTCGGCATGCCGATTGCCGAGACCGACCAGTTACGCCTGTGGCCGTTCGGCCACATCCGCCACTCCAAGGCCGGCAAGATCGACCATTACCTCGCCCGCTACGTCGAGTATGCGCGTGAGCATCCCGAGGTCGGCCTGCTGGAGTGGGCGGAGAAGATTGCCGATCCGCAGGCCATCGAACGTGAATTCAAGCCCGGCGGGCTGGCAAGCTTCATCAACGATTACATCTTGCGGCGCGAGTGACGATCATTGCGACTCGCGCCACCCCTTCCCCCAACGGGAGAAGGCCGGGATAGGGGTGCGGCGAAGCCGCATCCTGGCCGATGCGACCTGGCCAAAGGTGGCCGAAGGCCAACCCCCACCCAACCCTCCCCCTGTGGGGGAGGGTTGTTTCACGTTAACGCGCCGGCTCAGTGCATACGCAGCAGTACATAGCTGCGCTCGCGGTGCAATACCTCGAAGGACGCGTCCTTGGGCAGCCGGCTCTCGCGGCTCAATACGATGTCGCCCGGCAGAGGTGCGCGCCGGCGCACCGGCCGTCCAGCATAGGTCTGGAAACTGGGGGTGTTGATGCCGTGGAGCACCAGCGGCCCGTCGAACTGACTGGCGATGCGGGCGGCATTACGGATCGGCCCCTGCTGGACCTCGCCGACGATGGGGATCAGCCAGACCGCCATCGCAAGCCCCGCCAACACGCCCTGAACATGGAGAACGCCAAGCAAACCGGGACGGCGCAAAAGCAGCATGGCCAACGTGACGGCGAGGGCGGCGGCGGCGAACAGCCAGTATCCGGTCGTGAAAGCGGTGCCCAGATTTTCCAGCAGGGCCTGGTCGTCCGCCTTCAGGCGTTGTACCGCCGCTTGCAACAAGGCCGGCAAGGCGAGCAGCAGGCCGAACATGAACGCCGCCGGCAGACCAATCAGTCCACGCTGGAGCGGCCGTTGGCCCAGTTCGGCGGCAACCCGCGCCAGCACGATCACCAGCCCGCCATAGCCGTAATAGACGTAATGCGGCAGCTTGGTGCCGGAAAACGAAAACAGCACAAAGGCCAGGGCAAACCAGAGCAGGCCGAAGCGCATCAGCTCATCGTCCCACAAGCGGCGCAGGCGGCCGAGTGCGAGCAGGAACAGGCCGGTATGCGGCAACAGGGACAGCAGCACCACCGGCACGTAATACAGGTAATTGCCGCCATGCCCTTCCATCGGCGTATCGAAGCGCGACAGGTTGTGCTTGAGGAAAAAACCGCTCAGGAAACCGGCGCCTTCATGCATGGCCTGGGCGATGAACCAGGGCGAGGCGACCGCGGCGAACAGCAGCAGCGGACCGGGCGCGAAGGCCCAGGCCAGAAAACGGCGCCATTGCATCTGGCTCATGCACCACAAAAATACCGCGCCGCCAGGGATGACCAGCGCCACCGGCCCCTTGGTGAGGAATCCCAGCGCCATCGCCAGCCAGGCGGCATACAGCCAGCGCTTCTTTCCTTCGCTGAGCCACAGCCAGGAGGCATAGCCGGCGCAGGCCAGCCACAGGTTGAGCAGGGCATCGGCGGTGGCGGCACGGGTGATCACGCTCAATCCGGCCGCAGTGGCGACCACCAGCGCGGCGACCAGGGCCGGTGAGGCTCCGGACACCGGGTCGCTGACCCGGCGCACGAATGCATAGGTCACGAAAATCCAGGCCGCCGAGGCCAGGGCGGAGGGCAGCCGCCAGGCGAATTCGCTCGCACCCAGCAAGTGCACCGCAGCGGCCTGCAACCAGTAGATCAGGATCGGCTTGTCATGACGCGGCTCGCCGAGCAGATAGCTGGACATGAAGTCGCCGCGCATGAACATCTCGGCGGTGGACGCGGTGAAGGCCCCCTCGTCGAGATCGAACAGGGGCGGCAGACCCAGGCCGATGAACGGGAACGCCACCAGCGCGGCCAGCCACAGGCGCCCGGCCCAGGTGGCGGGCAGGATCCCGATCGCGTGCATCAGGCGTCGCGGTCCGGATCGCGCAGCAGGTACTGCGCCTTGCCCCCCGGCTCGTGCCAGATGCGGGTGAGCAGTTCGCCGAGAATGCCCAGGCCGATGAAATTGGCCCCCATCAGGGTAAACATCGCCCCCATCAGCAAAAGCGGCCGGCCGCCGATGTCGGCATGGCCAATCAGCTTGAGACCGGCAAGATAGGCGAGGATGACGAGGCCGGGGAAGAACAGCGCCGCACCCAGGCCGCCGAACGCATGCATGGGCCGGTGCAGGAAACGCAGCATGAACTTGACCCACATGAGGTCGAGCAGGACGCGAATGGTGCGATCGATGCCGTACTTCGACACGCCCTTGGTGCGGGGAAAGTGGTTCACCTCGGCCTCCATCACCCGGGCGCCGAATTCATGCGCCAGGGCGGGGATGAAGCGGTGCAACTCGCCATAGACCTTGACGTAGCGCACCGCCTCGCGGCGATACAGCTTGAGCGAGCAGCCATAGTCGTGCAGGCGCACCCCGGTCACCTTCGAAATCAGGCGGTTGGCGAGCATCGACGGCAGCTTGCGTGAAAACGCCTTGTCCTGGCGGTGGCGACGCCAGCCCGAAATGATGTCGATGTCGGGTCGCGCGTCGAGCATGGCAAGCAGGCGGGGAATGTCGGCCGGATCGTTCTGCAGGTCGGCATCCAGGGTCACCAGGATCTCGCCCCGGGCCAGGTCGAAGCCAGCCTGCATGGCGGTGGACTGGCCATAGTTGCGGCGCAGGAAATAGGGCTTGAGCCAGGGCCGGCTGGCTGCCAGTTCGAGCAGGCGACGGTCCGAGCCATCGCGAGAACCGTCGTCGACGCATACGAATTCCCAGCCATACGGCTGCCCGGTCATGACCGCACCGACCCGTTCGACCAGATCGGGCAGGTTGTCGTATTCGTTGTAGATGGGGGCGATGAGGGAAACGCGGATCGGCTCGGAAAGCGGCTCGGTGGAGGACATGAGGCGGGACCACAGGATGACCGGGGCCGTTAGTGTACTGAAAAAGGCCGGCCTTGCCGCGCCACGGGGAGCGGGACGGGGATAAAAAAAGCCCGACC
>CAZOZD010000088.1:388-8543 GCA_964584195.1 uncultured Burkholderiales bacterium | reverse complement strand
TGCCAGTACCACGGCATGTACCGCCAGGCCCAGGCCGCCAGCCCGGCGAATAGCAGGGTGGCGGCGATCAAGAGCAGGGGCAGGTAGGTGCGGGCCGGCATCAGGTCGGCGAGCAGCCGGATGAATGCGCTGGCCTGGATCATCCAGAACGCTGTCTGGGTCAGGCCGTCCGCGTCCAGCCGGCGGCCGGAATGACCCAGACTCACGCGTGCCGCCATGGCAGCCAGCAAGGCCAGCATGAAGCCGATGCCGAGGGCATGCAGGGGAGCGAATCCGAGGTCGAATGCGGCGCCACCCAGGCGAACCAGGCTGTCGATTGCAAACAGGGCAAAGGCCACGCCCGCCCAAATGAAACCAACATGCAGCATGGCCAGCAACGGGATCGACCAGGCGCGCAGCGGCTGCCAGCGGGCGCTGAACCAGAACGCCAGCCCGGCCAGAAGCAGATCGGCCGGCCCGGTCCATTCCGGCCGCCCCATGCCGGCGAGCAGGCCATGCCCGGCGCAGGCGGCGAGCATGATCCAGAGCGCCGGATAGGGACGCACCAGGGTGTAGGGCTGGATCACCCGGCTGCTGAACCAGGGAATCATGCGATGCGCCACACTCAGGAACACCGGCAAGAGCCCCCACCAGAGCGCGCCCTGGATCGCCAGCGCGATTCCGCCTGGCCATGCGCCGACCCGGCCAGCCAGCCAGAGGACTTCGCTTGCGGCCAGCGCCGCCAGCGCCAGGGTGCAGGCCAGGGCATGACGGCGGTCGTCGACGCGGGCCTGGCGCAGTACACGCACCAGCGCCTCGACACCAAGTGCCAGACCGATGCAGTGGATCGCCAGCGCCGGCACGGCCAGGTCGGCCAGGAACAGGCTGGCATGGTGCAGGGCACCGCCGGCGAGCAGGGCCAGCGCCACCATGACATGGCGATTTCGCGCCACACCCGGCGCGGACAGCCAGTTGGGCATGGCGGTGAACAGGAAACCGAACATGAATGCCGGCATCAGCCCGAACAACATGCTCCAGGCATGGCGTTCACTCGCTCCCGTCACCGGCTCGACGGGCAGTCCGCCCAGCCGGGCCGCGAGTTCGACCAGCCACCATGCCAGGCTCGCCAGGGCATTCAGCGTGCCGACCATGAACAGCAGGCGGTGGGGGGCGGCGGTGAGCAGGCTCCAGAAGGCGGACATGGGCGGCAGGTACGGGTGTGGGGGCGCTTGCAAGACTAGCGCGGCGTCATCATCGTGCCTTGACCCGCGTCAATTCGTTGCCGGCCGCGCGGCAGGCAGAATGAGGCACGCCACCCCGAATGACTGGCCCCCCCTTCGCATGCCGGGGAGGCGAGGAGGAAACTGGAATTCCAGCGCCGTATTTCTTGACACCCCGACGACCGACCGTTGCATGCCCGCCATCCTGCTCGTACTGACTCTGGTTCTTCTCCTTGCCGCCACGGCCTTGCCCCGTGTGCTCGCCCTGCCGCCACCGTTCTGGGCGCATCTGGTGCTGGCAGTGGGGGTGATGAGCCTGATCTTCGCCGCCATGCAGCATTTCGTGCCGGTTCTGGCGCGCGTGCGTGGTGCGCGGGGATGGCTGGCGAAGTTGCCCTGGGCCATGGCTTGCGCCGGCGTCCTGGCCGCCTGGGGCTTCTCCGGCCTGGGTGGGGGGGTCTGGATCGGTCTGGCGGCGGCGGTCGCCCTGGCGGCGGCGGTCGCCCTGGCGGGGTGCGCCTGGATGCTGGCCTGGATCGTCGCCCGGGGCCGTGACTGCATCGGCCCGGCGCATCCCGGACTGGCCTGGTATGGGGCGGCGCTGGCCTGTCTTTTCGCCGGCCTGCTGGCGGTACTGGCCATGCCGCTGTGGCCGGAAGGGCACGCGGCCCTGCGCGCGTTCCATCTGCACATCAATCTATACGGTTTCGTCGGTCTGACTGCGGTCGGTACATTGCAGGTGCTGATGCCGACCGTGGTCGGCCGGCCGGATCCCGAGGCCGCCGCTCGTCTGCGCCGCGACCTGCCCTGGGCACTGGCCGGCGTCCTGGTCCTGGCGGCAACCCAGGCCGTGGCGCCAGCCTGGGCCGGGCTGGGCGTGCTGTTGTGGGCGTGGCCGCTCGGGCGCATGCTGCTGGCCTGGTGGCGGCTGTTCCGACGCGAGATGTTTGCCTGGCATGGCGGCGCGCCGGTGTTGGCGGCGGCAACCCTGGGATTCGCGGCGGCACTGCTGGCCAGCCTGGAGGGCCTGGCCCCGACCGCCGGCCCGCTCTCCCTGTTCCTGCCCGGCTTCCTGTTTGCCCTGGTGAGCGGTGCCGCCGGGCATCTGGCGCCGGTGTGGTTCTCCGCCGGTGCGCGCGAGGCCGTGCTGGAACGCGACCGGCGTCGACTCAATCGCTACTCCGGCGCGCGCGCCCTGCTCTTCCTCAGCGCCGCGGCCTTGCCACTGTCGGGCTATCGTTGCGCCGGGATGGCCGGCCTGGCCGGACTGCTCTGGTTTGGCTGGGGGTTCGTCGCCTGGCTGGCGGATTCGGGGGAGGAGAGGTGAGGTCCCGCATCACGTCGCGTGAGTGGAGGAGGGGTCCGCCTCGATCTTGCCGTGAGGGTGGTCCGCTACGCTTCATCCCCGGACCTGGAATCCGGCCGTGCCTCACTTCCCAGCCTGGCGAGCCGTTCCAGGCCCGCCAGGTCGAGTCGGTGCAACAGTGACTCGATCCAGTCCGGGCGATGGTCGGCGTCGGGCAAGCGGCTGCGTTCCGTGGCAATCCAGTCTTCGATGCCGCTTACCTCGCCGGCACCGGCCAGCCGGGCGAGTTCGTTCCAATCCGGTGGGGCCCCGCCAGAACCGTGGTGCAGGAGCAAGCGCCATAGCGTCGCCTGCACCTCCTCCCCGGTCGATGCCTTGTCCAGGGTTGCATCGAAGGCCGGATCGGCAGACCCATTCTCGCCCCATCCCGGCGTGGTGGAGGACAAGCTCACCACCGGGATGGCCGGCCGGTGCGCGCGCAGGTGGCGCAATACCTGCCAGCCATCCACCCGGGGCATGACCAGATCGGTCAGTACCAGGTCCCACTCGCCCTGATCGATCCACTCGAGCGCGGTCGCGCCGCCGAGGGCCGCGCCGACCGCGAAGCCCGCATCCTCCAGCCAACCGGTCACCTGTCCAAGTTGTGCCGCATCATCATCCACCACCAGGATGCGCGGCCGGCCCATTCCGGCCAGGTCCGGGCAGTCAGGGCAAGAAGGTGGATGGGGCATGTCCTCGACCATCGTGATGATTCGGCATGGAATGCTGAATGCAAACCGGCTCCCCTGGCCTGGCATGCTGCGCAAGGTGATTTCGCCCCCATCTTGCGAATCAGCTCGCGACAGATGGATAGCCCCAGGCCATGTCCCGCAGAACGGGAATCCGCCCGCACGAAGGGTTCGAAGATGAGTGTCTGGCGCTCCGGATCGATCCCGTCGCCCGTGTCCTCGATGGAAAATTCCAGGGTGACATCGGCATTGGAGCCGGAAGCCCGGCAATCCAGGCGAATCGTACCGTTCCGGGGATGCCGGTTGGCGTTGGCGAGCAGGTTTTCCAGAACCTGACGCAGACGCCGGCCATCGGCCTCGATGCGCACTGGCCACTGACCCGAAACCTCAAGTTCGAGGCGATTGCCGTTGGATTCCGCCGCCAGCCGGGCATGACGCGCGATTTCGTCCAGCCATGGGCGCGGCGCCATTGGCGCGGGGGCGATGTCCAACTGGCCGGAGGCAGCCCGCGCTTCATCGAGCAACTCATCGATGAGGTCGAGCAGTCGCCGTGCACCCTGCTCGATGCCAGCACTGGCCTCGGCTGTCGACAGTCTCTTCGATCCTCGCGCCAGCATCCGGTTGAAACCGAGAATGGTGTTGAGCGGCGCCCGCAATTCATGACTGATGCGCGCCAGAAAATTGCCCTTGGCCTGCTGCAACTGCTCCGCCACCCGCAGGCGCTCGCTCAACAGCCGGGTTTGCTCCACCAGGCCGAGCAGGATGAGCGGGCTGGCAAGGAGGAAGAACAGGATGCTGAACTCCATCGCCTCCAGCCAGGGCAGTACGCGCAGGTTTGCCAGCTGGCGGGCGATCTCGACCAGCAATGCAATGCTGAAGGACAACAGGAAATAAGCCGCCATCCTGTGACCCTGGCGCCATGCCAGGGCACACAGCATCAGGATGGCCAGGTTCTGGGTCACCGCGATCAGCGACAGCAGGCGCACACCGTGGCCATAACTGATCATGGCCAGGCCGAAGCTCGCCACCGCGCTCCAGCGCAATGCCCGCAGCATGCGTTCGGCCCGGGGCATGTGCGTGGCCAGCTCCAGCGCGTGGCTCACCACCCGCGACAGGCTGAACAGGGCGATCAGGGCGAACAGGGCCAGCACCCCTGGCGGCAAGGCCAGTGACTCCGGCCAGAAATAGCTGCCCAGAAAATTCTCCCGACTTGCCTCCAGTCCGGCGATGGCGAGCATCAACAGGCCGAGCCAGAGATACTGTGCCTCGCCCATGCGTAAGAATACGATCAGGGCAAGCACGCTGCTCAGCAGCAGGCCCGCCATCAGCGCGGCCAGCTTCATCAGCCGGTCACTGGCTGCATGGCGATAGGCATGGGGTTCCCAAAGCCTGGGCTGCATGTCGGTCGTTCCCCTGGAATCGACACGGACCAGCAGTTCGCGTGTCTCCCCCGCTCCCCACTGCACCGGAAACACCGGATCGAGGGCGAACACGGGCCTGTCGCGCCGGGCGACGGCACGTCCGGAGTTGTACACCTGCCAGTCCTCTCCATCCCGCAAATACAGCCTCACCCGTTGCGTCTTGGCCGTGCCCACGGTCAGCCAGCGCGTCAATGGAAGCGGGCCATCGTTGCGCACCCGGACATGCAGCCAGAACACCCCGGGGTTGAAACCGGCGACCAGGTCCCGCCTACCCGCCAGGCGGAACGCCTCCAGCCGGGACAGCGCATCATCACGGCTCAGCCGCCCCTGCGGATCGTGCAGCAAAATCATGCGCCCGGACAATTCGATGCGATCCGCTCCGGGATCGATCACGGCCTGACCCGCCCCGGCTGGCCCCGTGTGCAGCAGTGCCGCCAGCGTCAAGCCCAAGCACAGCGACCACAACCAGGCTGTGCGGCCTTTCCACCCGGGCCGTGTCCAGCCCAGCGTGCCCATGGATCGGAAGCCTCGTCCGCCGCATCCACCCGCTGGCGGCGAAAATCACGCGGCGTGCATTCGAAACGCTCGCGAAACGCCGTGGAAAAGTTGGCCGCCGAGGCGTAACCGCAGTGAGAGGCGATGTCTGCGATCGGGGTATCCGTCTGGGCCAGTAGCTGCCGGGCCAGCTTCAGGCGTTGTTCGCGTAGCCAGCCGAACACCGGCATTTGGAATGCAAGGTGAAAGGCCTCGTTCAGGCGCCGCTCGTTGGTTCCCAACTGCCGGGCCAGTGTATCCAGGCTTGGTGGATTGGCCATCCTTTCCAGCAACAAGGCGCTGGCGGCCCTCGCCAATGCCGACGTGGTGCTCCTCCCCGAATCCGTGCTGGGCGAAGGTGCAGGCGACGTACCCAGCCGGTGCGATGAAAGCTCCAGATGGATGCCGATACGCGCCAGCACCTCCTCCTCGCTCACGAAGGGCTTGATGATGTAATCGACCGCGCCGAGCGAGAAACCGGTCAGCCGGTCGACCTTGTCCTCGGCGGCGGTGAGGAAGATGACCGGAATCGCCTGTGTGCGCGGGTCGGCCTTCAGGCGGCGCAGCGTGGCGAAGCCGTCGAGGCCCGGCATGCGCACGTCCAGCAGGATCAGGTCCGGTTGCTTGAGCTGTGCCTTGCGGTAGCCGTCCATGCCATCGAAACTCACCACGGTGCGCCATTTGCGCGCCGCCAGCAGATCGATCAGCACGCGCAGTTCCATGACCGAGTCATCGATCATCAGGATGGTCGGGGTGGGGTGGGCGGGCATGGCGTGGTGAAGAATGTTTGCACGGATGGCTGAGGGCGAAGACTACCCGCCCGCGGACGGCCTGCGCAAAATCGCGTGCGCAAAAATACGCTCCAGCAAAACTTTTGTACGGTCTTGCAAAAGTTGTCCCCCGCGGGACGGCAAAACTCAACCCGGATTGTCCATCCCAGATTGTCCATAGAGAATTTTTCACCCCTTCCCCCAATGGGGGAAGGTTGGGATGGGGGTGCGGCGAAAGCCGCTCATCGTGCGAGCGCGGCCTTTATGCCCCGCATGGGGTATTTATGCCCCGCATGGGGTACCCCCGTTGGGGGAGGGGACACACGTTATGGGGCGAATGAACAATCTGGGTTCATTCGGGCGCGCGTAAACCCGCAGGGCCGCCGTTCGGGCTCAAGCCTCCCCGGTGGACTGACGTAAGGTTTCGAGTGCCATTTCGAGGATCATTTCCGCCGCCGAGAGGCGGTGACGGTGCGTCAGGCGGGGCAGGACGGCGACAGGCCTGGTGTCGGCGTCACTCCCCCCGCTTCGCAACATATTGAACGCCTGCCATCCCTTCGAAATGCGCATCCTGCGTCCATAGCGTGGCCTGATGCTGGCGTGCCGTGCAAAGGATGATGCTATCCGCCAGCGACAGGCGGGTTTCCGCCGACAGGCGGGCCGCACTCAAGGCCAGGTGGTCGTTCAGATCGACCGTCCGCGCCTGCTTCATCAGGGCGACGGCACGCAAGGCATCATGCTCGGTGCGCTGTTGCAGGATGCGTTTGAACACCTCGAACAGGCAGAGGCTCGGCACGATCAGGTGCGCAGTGTCTTCGATGGCCGGAGCGAAAAAATCCGCATTCGCGCCGTTGGCGAAATACTCCAGCCAGCCGCAGGAATCGACCAGATTCATACCCGGTCGGCCTCGCGCTCGATGGCGCTGTCAATGCCGGGGAGAAAACCGCGCAACTGCTGCGCCGATTCGATCGGTAGCAATTCGATACGGCGGTCAAAGCTCAGCACCTGTAGCTTTTCCCCCGAAGCGATTTGCAACTGCTCGCGGATGGCTTGTGGGATGACGATCTGGAATTTTGGGGATACGGTGACAGTGATCATACGATTTACATTATCGATTGATTTATCGTAAAGCGAATTGTACATCGCCAAAAGCGGCGCTGCAAAGCCGGTCCCGGCGGGACGTCAAAACGGATTGTCAAGTCGCTCGGCTTCAGATACGGGAATAGGCTTTTGATCGATCACTTGATATCGTCCTTGCGTGTGGCTACGATGACATCTTGATGTTTATGGTTGGAGCATCAAGATGCGAACCACATTGACCATCGACGACCAGTTGGCAAGCGCACTGCGCGAACTGGCCCGGCAAAGCGGCCTGCCGTTCAAGCAAGTCGTCAACGACACCTTGCGGCGCGGGCTGATCGAGCATGGGCGTCCGCAAGCCCGGCGTTATCGACTGCCGGTTGCCGCATTGGGGCTGCCCCGCCCGGGGATTGATCTCACCAAGACGCTCGCGCTGGCCGATGCGCTGGAAGATGCGGCGCTGGCCCTCAAGCTTGAGGCACGCAAATGAGGGCACGCGCATGAGCTTGCACCAATGATCCTGGTCGATGCAAATCTGCTGCTTTACGCCGTCAATCGCGATTTGCCGCACCATGCGGTGGCTCGCAAGTGGTGGGAAGGCGTGCTTTCGGGTACAGCCAGCGTTGGCCTGCCTTGGGTGGTGATATTGGCTTTCCTGCGCATGACCACCAGCCTCCGTGTTTTCGAAACTCCCCTCTCCATCGAGCAGGCGAACGCCTATATCGATGACTGGCTTGCCGTGCCGGTGGTCAAGCCGGTCGTACCCGGGCCGGGGCACTGGCTGATCCTGAAAAACCTGCTCGCCACATCGGGCACGGGCGGCAATCTCACCACCGACGCCCACATTGCCGCACTGGCGCTAGAGCACGGCTATATCGTTCATTCGGCCGACAATGACTTCAAGCGCTTCGCCGGTGTGCAACACATCAATCCGCTGCAAGCCTGACGGGCAGGAAAAGTTGGCGCCGGTGGGAGACTCACCCGCCCTCGATCTCGTCGCCGGTCATCGGGGGTGCTCCGGCGTGGCCGCCAGCCAGGCATCGAAGGTCGACAAATCACCTTGTGCCGCGCGTTTCCTGAAGTAACTGGCGGTCTTGAGGGCCGGCACCTTTTCGGC
>CAZOZD010000088.1:0-378 GCA_964584195.1 uncultured Burkholderiales bacterium | reverse complement strand
TCGCGGTCACAAAAAACTGGTTCATCGCCACGCCATCTTCCTCGGCGACCTGGAGTTACCGAGTCACCTCAACTGTGCAGTTTTTCCTGCAACCGGACCTTGATCAGCGACTGGTAGGGTACGTCGCGTGCATTGGCCGCTGCCTTGATCCCCTCGAGCAGATGCTGCGGCAGGCGTTCATCATTCGTTCGGCCAAGCTCGAGCAACCCAGCGGTGGCGCCGCGAACAACGCGGTTGGCGGGTGTCGGCGCTGGCAGGACGGCGCTATTTTCGCCTCGATCGAGGTGCGATCAACGAAACCTTGGGGAAGTACGTCCGATAACGTTGAGCTTCTTGCAAAACCCACCGTCTGATCGATTTTTCTTGCCGCACGGTGGG
>CAZOZD010000087.1:0-8620 GCA_964584195.1 uncultured Burkholderiales bacterium | reverse complement strand
GAGATGCCGAACGACAGGGCGAGACGCGCGCCACCGCGCACCAGAAGTTCGGCACCGAGGACGAGGGCGATGAGGCCGGGGATGAACCAGAGCATTGCAGAAACCTTTTCAGAATCGGGCGGGGTGCGGTGGAGGGGATGGGGTGTGTTCAGTCGAGGGCGACATATTCAACATTTTCGATGCGCAGCCGGCGTATGCCTCCAGGGGTCTCCAGTCGGACCAGGTCGCCTGCCTCCGTCTTGAGCAGGGCACGGGCCAGGGGCGAAACCCAGGAGATTCTGCCACGGCCGGGATCGGCCTCGTCGATGCCGACGATGCTGTAGCGATGGGTTTCGCCCTGATCATCGGTCACCGTCACGGTGGCGCCGAAGTAGGCCTGTGCGCAGTCACCCCGGTCGCGCGGGTCGACCACCACGGCGTTTTCCAGTCGTCTGGACAGGAAACGGAGGCGTCGATCGATCTCGCGCAGGCGCTTCTTGCCGTACAGGTAGTCGCCGTTTTCCGAGCGGTCGCCATTGCTGGCGGCCCAGGCCACCACATCGACCAGGGCCGGGCGTTCGATGCGGAGCAGGTGATTGAGTTCCGCCAGCATCCGTGCGTGTCCGGCCGGAGTCATGTACTGGCGGCCGGCCGGGAGGGGGGGCTCGTCCGCTTCGTCCTCGTCCTCGACCTCTGCCTCGCGCCGGAATGCCTTGTTCATTGCTCCGGGTCGTCCGGTACCCGGCCGTCATGGACCAGGGCGGCGCGGCGCTCCAGATAGAGGTCGCGGGTGAATTCATACGGGTCGAGCGCGGCGGCGTCGATTGCAGCCTTGGCGTCGAGCAGGTCAGCGCGCAGACTGAGCACGCGCAGCGCGATCGCCGCATGGCGGCTGGGGTTGTGTTCGAGTTGCGCCACCGGGTCGGCATGGCGGCTGTCGACCACGGTGCCGACCCCGTCGCGCAGACTGCTGGGGCCGAGCAGGGGTAGCACGAGGTAGGGGCCCGGGGGCACCCCCCAGCGGCCCAGGGTCTGGCCGAAATCCTCGTTGTTCTTGCTCAGGCCCATTTCGGTGGCGACATCGAACAGGCCAGCAACACCGAAGGTGGTGTTGAACACCAGACGCAGGAAGTCCGAGCTGGCTTCTTCCAGCTTGAATTGCAGGACGTTGTTGGTGAATACCTTGACGTCGCCGAGATGGCCGAAGAAGTTGCGCACGCTCGATTGCAGCGGCACCGGGGTGACGGCCCGGTAGCCCTCGGCGAGCGGCTTGATCGCGGCGCGGTCGACCGCATCGTTGAACTGATGCACGGCCCGGTTCATCGGCTCCAGGGGGTCGCGCGGATCACGCATATCGCCCGGGCTGGCGCAGCCGGCGAGCAGGGCCAGGCTGACGAGGCTGGCGGCGGTAACGGCGGGTATTGGGATCGGCATGAGGCTGGAACGGTTATGGGCGGCTTCCGCCCCAGTGTCCTTGTATGCGATCAGTATAAGACATTCCTGATGCACAGGCACAGGCCGCGCCGGGTTCGCGGCGCATTCGTTCGCGGCGGCCGCGCCCGGTAGAATGCACTCCCTCGTCACTCCGAGGCCGCCTCCGGCCAGCCTGCATGTCTCCAGTCATCGACCGTGCCCATCGCCTGCTGGCGGTGTTGTTTCTGGGCTTTGCCTCCGGCCTGCCTCTGGCCCTGACCGGCCAGGCCATGCAGGCCTGGCTGACAGTTGAAGGCGTCGATCTCGCCACCATCGGATTTCTCGGCCTAGTTGGTGTGCCCTACACCTTCAAGTTCCTCTGGGCGCCGCTGATGGACCGCTTCGAACCGCCCTGGCTGGGACGACGGCGGGGCTGGCTGGTACTGACCCAGCTGGCCCTGGCCGGAGCCCTGGTGTGGATGGCGAGCCTGTCACCGGGCGCGCACTCCGCCACCTTCGCGGTGGCGGCCCTGCTCATTGCATTCCTGTCGGCCTCCCAGGACGTGGTGGTGGATGCCTACCGCACCGATGTGCTGGACGCCCGCGAACGTGGCCTGGGCGGCTCGCTGTCGGTGTTCGGCTACCGCGTTGCGATGATCCTCTCGGGCGGTATCAGCCTGATCTGGGCCGAGCAATGGGGTAGCTGGCCGCGGGTCTATCTCACCATGGCGGCGATCATGGCCGCGGCAGCGGTGGTCTCACTCGTTCTGCTGCCGTCGGTGAACAGCGTATCCAGACCGCTGGCCTCCAACCCGCGCCGCGAACTGATCGGCTTTCTCGCCATGCTCGCCGGTTTCGCCGGCGGCTGGTTCGTCAGTGGTTTCATCCTGACCGTGCTGGGTTACGACCTGAACGCGGAGAACCGCTGGGAGCGGCTCGCGTTCATTCTCGTCCAGGTGATGACCGCCCTGCCGCTGGGCTGGTGGGCCGCGCGGCGGGTCGGCTTCGAGACCCTCAACCGCTCGCTCGACAGTTATTTCAGCCAGTCCGGGGCCTGGGCCTTTCTGCTCCTCATCGTCCTGTACAAGCTGGGCGACGCATTCGCCGGGGTGCTCACCACGCCCTTCCTGATCAAGGGCATGGCATTCACCCAGGCCGAGGTCGGCATCGTCAACAAGGTGATCGGGCTCTGGCTCACCATCGCTGGTGCACTGGCGGCCGGCGCCATCATGTTGCGCATCAGCCTGTATCAGGCCCTGCTGGCGTTCGGAGTATTGCAGCTGGTGTCGAATTTCGGCTTCTGGTATCTCGCGGTCGCGGGCAAGGGGGCCTGGGGCAGCCTCATCCTGCCGCCATTCGATTTCGGTTTCGTCAGCCTCGACGCGGCCACCGAGATCGACCGCCTGCTGCTTACCGTCATCGCCTTCGAGAATCTGTCCGGTGGCATGGGCACGGCGGCCTTCGTCGCCCTGCTCATGAGCCTGTGCAATCGCCAGTTCACCGCCACCCATTACGCATTGCTGTCTGCATTCGCGGCCATCGGCCGGATCTACGTCAGCCCGCTCTCCGGGGTGCTTTCGGAGGCCATCGGCTGGCCGGCATTCTTCCTGTTCTCGGTGCTGATGGCGGTTCCCGGACTGATCGTGGTGTGGCGGATGCGGGAGCGATTACGCGCCCTGGCGACCTGATCCGTCCATTCCGGCCCCGGGCAGGGGGCCCAGGCCACGGTATTCGGGGATCCATCCCCGCAGCCGCTTGCGTACCTCGCTGTCGTCAGCGGCCGGATGCGCGCCAATCCAGTCCAGGATGGACAGCATCCGTTCAAGCTCGACCGAGCGGGCCTTGGCCACGCGCAACTTGGGGTGGGGCGTGGGCAGGGTGGTCTCAGCGTCGGCGAGGAGTTCCTCGTACAGCTTCTCGCCGGGCCTCAGGCCCGTGTATTCGATGCGGATCTCGTCCTCGGCGCGGCCGGACAGGCGGATCATCAGACGGGCGAGATCGGCGATGCGCACCGGCTCGCCCATGTCGAGCACGAAGATCTCGCCCCCCTCGCCCATGCAGCCGGCTTGCATCACAAGCTGCGCCGCCTCGGTGATCGACATGAAGTAGCGGGTGATCTCGGGGTGGGTCACCGTCACCGGTCCGCCGTGTTCGATCTGCTGCTGAAACTTCGGAATGACACTGCCGGAGGATCCCAGCACGTTGCCGAACCGCACCGAGATGAAACGGGTTTCCGGCAGGGGCCCGGCCTCGCTTTCGGTTTCGACGGGGAGGGCGTGCGCCACCTGGCATACCATCTCCGCCAGACGCTTCGAGGCCCCCATGACGTTGGTCGGGTTGACGGCCTTGTCGGTGGAGATGAGGACGAATTTCTCGACCCCCACCGCGCGTGCGGCACGCGCCAGTACGGCGGTGCCGAGCACGTTGTTGCGCAGGGCCTGGGCGGCGTTGCCTTCCTCCATCAGGGGGACGTGCTTGTAGGCCGCGGCGTGGAACACCACGCTGGGGCGATATCGGGAAAGGGTGTCGGCCACCCGTTGCGCATCCTTGACGTCGCCCACCAGGCATGAAATCGGCAGGCCGGGGCGTGTGCCGCGAAACTCCTGTTCGATCCGGTACAAGGCGTATTCGCTGTTTTCGAGCATGACGATGCGGGCCGGGCCGAAACGGGCGACCTGCCGGCACAGTTCGGCACCGATCGAGCCTCCGGCGCCGGTCACCAGCACCACCCGGCCGGTGATGAACTCGGAGATGGCAGCATCGTCCATTTCCACCGGATCGCGACCGAGCAGGTCATCCAGCTCGATCGGCCGCAGCTTGGCAATCGACACACGCCCCTGCATGAGGTCTTCCAGTGAGGGCACGGTCATCAGGTTGATGCCCTCGGCGACACAGGTCTCGGCGAGTGCCTTGCGCACGCTGTGATGCGCCGAAGGCAGGGCCAGGATGATGTCGTGCACGTCGAGCTGGCGGGCCAGCGGGATCAGGTCCGCGAGCCGGCCGATGACGTTGACCCCCTGGATCTGGCGGCCGATCTTGCCGGGGGCATCGTCGAGCAGGCCGACCACCCGATAGCCGGATGGATTGCGGGCCAGCTCCCGCAACAGGAAATCGGCCGCGGATCCCGCCCCGGCGACCAGCACCCGCTGGCCGGCATCGGGCATCCGGCTCGATGCCAGGCGGTGCTCCTTCCAGGCGCGGTAGGCCATGCGGCTGCCGCCCATGAACACGATGAGCAACAGCGGGTCGAGGATCAAGGCTGCGCCCGGTACCGGTACCTTCAATACGAACAGCACCAGCGCCGTGGCCAGGGCGGCCGCGCCGCTGGCGCGCAGGATGCGCTTGAGGTCGGGCAGGCTGGCGAATTGCCAGATGCCGCGGTACAGGCCGAGTTGCCAGAAGATCACCGCTTGCAGGGGCAGCAGCCAGAGCAATGCAGACAAGGCGGCGTCGAGCTGGTCGAGACGCAGGTTGAGGTCGTTGCTCAGCCAGTAGGCACCCAGCCAGGCAGTCGCCGCCGCCGCCACATCGTGCATGAAGGCCAGCAGGGTGCGTGGATTGATCATGTCTTTTCTCCGGTCCGCCGCCAGCGCCGGTCGATCCAGCCGAACAGGATCAGGTAGGCCGCGGCCAGGCCGGCCAGGATCGCCGGTCCGATGGGATGGCGCTCGGCCAGGAAAGCGGCCAGGCTGCTGGCGAACATGATCGCATAGGCGCCCAGGAGGATGCGCCACACCGGCCAGCCCAGGCGGGCGAGGCGCTGGTAATAGTGCTGGCGATGCGCCTGCCAGGGGCGCTGGCCCGCGGCCATGCGGCGCAACAATGTGACGCTGGCGTCGATGATGAACGGCGAGAATGCCAGGAGAGGAAACAGGGGTGACCATAGACCGCGCAGCCAGCCTTCGATCCCCAGTGCAGCGGCCAGGAAACCGAGCGGGATGGCGCCGGCGTCCCCCATGAACAGTCTGGCCGGGGGGAGGTTGAAGCGCAGGAAGGCTGCTGCGGCGGCGGTCACGCACAGTGCAAGCAGCATCAGGTCGTTGGCTCCGGCGAGACCGGCGGCCAGTGCATAGGCGCCGAATCCGAATACCGCCATGCCGCCGGCGAGGCCATCGATTCCGTCCATGAAGTTGTACAGATTGGTCATCCAGATCAGCAGGAGTGCCAGCAACCCAGCCAGCCAGGCTGGCGTCGGTGCGCTGTCGGCCAGACCAAGGAACAGTCCCGCCGCCAGCAGTTGGGCCAAGAGGCGCGGTGTCGCGGGCAGGGGGCGGTAGTCGTCAAGCAAGGATACCGCCGCGAGCAGGATGAGCGGCAGCCACCAGCCCATGCCTGCGGACATGGCCGCGAGGCCTGCGGCGATGCCGAGCAGGATGGCCAGCCCCCCGAAACGGGGCGTCGGCACGGTATGCATGGAGCGTTCGTTGGGCAGGTCTTGCGGCAGCCAGGCCGCTGCCTTCGCCAGCAGTCCGCGCAGCAGGACATGGGCGAGGATGAGTACGGCCAGCGGCAGGACGAAGTCGTTCAAGGATGTCCGGAACGGTGCGCGGTCAGGCGTTCGGGCCGGGGCTCACTGCGTCCCGCCGACGGTGAGTCCGTCGATGCGCAGGGTGGGTTGGCCGACGCCCACCGGTACGCTCTGGCCTTCCTTGCCGCAGGTGCCGACGCCCGGGTCGAGGGCGAGATCGTTGCCTACCATGCAAATCCGGGTCAGTGCATCGGGGCCGTTGCCGATCAGGGTGGCGCCCTTGACCGGGTAGGTGATGCGACCGTTTTCGATGCGATAGGCCTCGGCCGCGGAAAATACGAATTTGCCGCTGGTGATGTCGACCTGGCCGCCGCCGAAGTTGACCGCATAAAGGCCATCCTTGACCGAAGCGAGGATTTCGGCCGGGTCCTTGTCACCGGCCAGCATGTAGGTGTTGGTCATGCGCGGCATGGGCAGGTGGGCGAATGATTCGCGCCGGGCGTTGCCGGTCGGCGCCACGCCCATCAGGCGGGCGTTGAGGCGATCCTGCATGTATCCGCGCAGGATTCCGTCCTCGATCAGCACCGTGCATTGGGTCGGGGTGCCTTCATCGTCGATGTTGAGCGAGCCGCGCCGGTCGGGGAGGGTACCGTCGTCGACCACGGTGACCCCGGCGGCGGCAACGCGCTCGCCCACCCGGCCGGAAAACGCGGACGCGCCCTTGCGGTTGAAGTCGCCCTCCAGGCCGTGCCCCACCGCTTCGTGCAGCAGGATGCCGGGCCAGCCCGGACCGAGCACCACGGTCATGGTCCCGGCCGGGGCGGGGCGGGCGGCGAGGTTGGTGACGGCCTGATGCACTGCCTTCGCGGCGTAGTCCTTGAGCATCGCGTCATCGAAATGGCTGTAGTTGAAGCGACCGCCGCCCCCGGCCGAACCCTGTTCGCGGCGGCCATTTTCCTCGACGATGACCTGCAACGACAGCCGCACCAGGGGGCGGATGTCGGCGGCATGGCGGCCATCGAGGCCGGCGAGGTAGATCACCTCGTATTCGCTGGCGAGCGAGGCCATGACCTGGCTGACGCGGGGGTCGATGGCGCGGGCATAGGCCTCCAGACGGTGGAGCAAGGCCACCTTGTCGGCCTCGCTGAGGGAGGCCAGGGGGTCGATCGGCGCGTACAGACGATGACTGCCGACCGCAGCGTCCGTCACGCGGTGGTTTCCTTCACCGCCATGCCGGGCAATGGCGCGCACGGTGTCTGCGGCGGTCTCGATGGCCGGGAGGGATACGTCGTCGGAGTAGGCGAATGCGGTTTTTTCGCCCGCCACGGCACGCACGCCCACCCCCTGCTCAATGTTGAAGCTGCCCGACTTGACCTGGCCTTCTTCCAGGCTCCAGGCCTCGGAACGGGTGTACTGGAAGTACAGGTCGGCATCGTCCAGGCGAGCGCCCCCGAGACGGTCGAACACCGTGTCGAGCCGGGCGGCGTCGATGCCGTTGGCGTCGAGCAGCAGGGCGCGGGCGGATTCGAGCGCGGGATTCATGCCGGCCTCCCGACGATGCGCCGGATGCCGGTCTGGCAGTCCAGGGTGCGATGGCGCAGGGCTGGCAGGCTGGTGCGCAGCGAGTCCTGGTAGGCGCGGTTGATGCCGGCGATCACCACGCCGGAGCCGCGCGGCAGGCGGTCGAGGATGTTGCCCCAGGGGTCGACGATCATGCTGTCGCCATGCGTTTCGCGTCCCGAGAGGTGGTACCCCCCCTGGGCCGGGGCGATGACGTAGGCCAGGTTCTCGATGGCGCGGGCGCGCACCAGGGTCTCGAAATGGGCCTTGCCGGTGGTGGCGGTGAAGGCCGCCGGCACGACGATGATGTCCACCTCGCCCATCGCCCGGTACAGCTCGGGAAAACGCAGGTCGTAGCAGATTGACAGGCCAATGCGGCCAAACGGGGTGTCGACCACCACCACGCTGTCGCCAGGCTCGATGGTGTTCTCCTCGCGGTAGCGTTCGTTGCCGAGGTCGAGGCCGAACAGGTGGATCTTGTCATAGCGCGCGGCCAGCCGGCCCTTGTCGTCATAGACCAGACAGCTGTTGCGTACCTTGTCGGGGCGCTCGCAAGCGAGCGGCACCGAGCCGCCGATCAGCCAGATGCCATGTTTCTTCGCCTGCGCGGCGAGGAATTTCTGGATCGGCCCCTTGCCCTCGGTCTCGCGCACGGCCACCTTGTCCTGATCGGTCAGACCCATGATGGCGAAATATTCCGGCAGCGCCACCAGCCGGGCACCGGCGCTCACCGCCATGGCGATCAGGCGCTCGGCCTCGGCCAGGTTGGCCGGCACGCTGGGGCCGGAAGCCATCTGGATGGCTGCCACACGGACGATGCCGGGGCCTTCGCTGGCGCGGGCGGGTTTTCCGGCGCGCGGGGTGGTGCGGTTGCGGGTCTTGGCGAAACTGGAGCTGGGTTTGGTGGTCACGATGACGTCCGGGCTGAGTACTTGAGCGAAAGGTACACGAAGGACCGCCGTCGGGTCATCCCCGTCGCATGGAGTCGATTCTTCCGAAAGGTGATTGCGGCTCGCTCTACCCCGAAGGATGAAAAACATCCGAGCGCATGCGCCACAAGCCCCTTCCCCCGCAGGGGGAAGGTTGGGATGGGGGTGCGGCGCAGCCGCCTCAGCGCTCCTGAGGCAAGGTGTCTGCACCCTACAGGAGGCGACCCCGCAGAGGGGTGTGACCTGGATGCAGTCTGGCTCATCCGCGTCG
>CAZOZD010000086.1:0-8674 GCA_964584195.1 uncultured Burkholderiales bacterium | reverse complement strand
GCAGGTTCATGTCATGCAAATGCGTCGCCTGCTCATAATCGGAGTAGTCGTAGGAATGGATCGTACGGGCACCGAGGTGGTGGATGAACGGCTCGCAATAGCCGCCGCCACCGCCGTGGAGGGCATGCATGGAGGCGCCGGCATCAAGGCCATGATCGCTGAGCGCACGCCCAAGCTCGGTCTCGGTGAGATGCAGGCTTTGCCGGCCGATCATGGCGAAATCGGTGAAATCCGCGCCGGCAGAACGTGCATACAGCAGAAATCGGACGCCGTTTCTATCCAGTCCCATGTGAATGTCACTCCTGTTCGCAGGGTTTTCGCTGCACCGTGGATGCCCGCCAGCGGACGATGACGGCCATGATCATCAGCCAGAACACGATTCCGGACCATACGCTGCCATACAGTGCAAGGCCGGTATTGAAAGGCAGGGTCGCCACCGCCAGGGCGGTGAGCCAGGCCAGGGCGGCGGCATCGCGGCGGGCCTGCCAGAGGGCGCGCAACAACCAGAGCCACAGAATGGCAAAGCCGACCAGGCCAAGCACACCAGGTGCGGGTGGGCGGGGCCGGATAAGGGGTTGGCCAGCACGAACCGGTCGTCCGCTGGGGCATAGTGTGGATAGACGGCACGGAAACCGCGCGGGCCGATGCCGTTGATCCAGTGATCGCGAAAGATGTCCTGGCCGACGCGCCAGATGGTGAGTCGATGGCTGGTGGCCCGGTCCGTCTGTTCGGGGTCGCCGCTGAACAAACCGGCGGTGACTTCGACCTTGGCCTTGAAACCGCTGTGCTGGCCGAGCGCGAGACCACCGGCCAGTACGAGCGCAAGCATCCCTGCCGCGACCGTCCATCGGCGCCGGCGCGGCAGTCTCATCAGGGCCGCCCCCCCCAGTACGGCCAGCGCCACCGCCAGCATGATCCAGGCGCTGCGCTTGCCGCTGAGCAAAATGACCGCCATGTAGACCGGGATGAATGCCCACAACCAGGGACGGCGGCCCGCCTCCACGGTCACCCAGTACAGGAACACCGGAAACAGCACGGCGAGGATCTGGCCGATGTTCTGTTTGGGGTGGAACACTCCGGTCACCTGGCCATGGATGAGCGGATCACCCCACAGGTTGCGCCCCCACACGCCCTGGATCAGGCCATCCACGGCCCAGAATGCGAGCACCACGCCGAGCAGCAGGGTCAGCCGCTCGATGCGCTCGGGGGCCTGGGCGAGCACCAGGATCATGCACAGGCCCATGAGCAAAAAGCGTGGAAACACCAGGTTGGTGCGCAGGGTGTCGATGGTGGCAGCATCGAGCTGGGCCGCCAGCATGGGCAACCAGACACAGGCGAACAGAAAGATCAATGTGCGCGCCGGGGGCGACTGCACGGTTCGGGCCGGCTGGCGCAGGAACAGGACCAGGCCGGCGATGGCGAGCAGGAACATCGGCACCTCGACGGTGCGGCCGACCGGCAGGAGCAGGATGCATGCGGCAACCGTCAGGACCGCAAACCAGTCCCTGGCGCGGCGGTCGGTGATGCGACGCATGGGGTTCATGCATCCACGCGCATGAATGCGGAAGCGGGCAGGACGCCCGCAAGGGCCTGCTCCACCCGGCGGGCATAGGTATGCCCGGCCTGCGCCCTGCGCAGGGCCCGGTCGGCCATCCTGGCGGCCTGGCCGGGGTCCGCGCGCATACGCCCGATCCGGTCGAGCATCTCATCGAGCGTGTGAAAGACTGCAATTTCGGCATCCGGCTCGAAATGACGCTCCAGGCCAGGGCGGTACTGGACGAGCTGGGGAATGCCATACCCGGCGCACTCGAAGGTGCGCATGTTGGTGCCCATGCGCACGACACCGGCATGCAGGTTGAGCGCAAGATGATGGCGGGCATACATCCTGCCCATCGCCCGGTTCGGAATCGCCGGCCGGACCGAACCCGGATGCCGCCAATACAGGGGGTGGCGCATGAAATAATTGCCGACGACGGTGCTGCGATACGGGCTGGCCAGCAAGGCGGCGATGAAGGGATCGCGCTCGCGATCCCGGTTGCCGATGAAACAGATGTCGCGCCGCGGCCCGGAACCGGTTTCCGGCCGATGCATCGCGGGCGCGAATGCAAACGGCAGTTCGCCGGCATACCCCGGATCGGACAGGAAGATGCGCGTGAAACGCGCCGCAAGCGCGGCGCTGATCGATGGCGCGTCGGTGAGCCAGAGCACGTTCGCGCGCCGCTCATCGAGCCCCTCGTATTCCGCCAGGGCATTGATGAACAGGGCCGCCTGACAAGGCGTGGCATTGATCCGCTCGACCAGTGCGCGCCGCCAGGCCGACCGGTCGCGGCGATAGCGGAGCCATTCACGCGGCGCCCGGGGATAGGTGGCGATGTATTCGACCCTGGCGTCCCCGAACAGCGTCCGCATGGCGGCCAGGACATAATCGGCCAGTCCACCTTTCCATGGCTTGGCGACGAGCAGCAGGTCAGGCCGTGCCATGCTTGCGGTCACGCCGCCTGGCGATGCAGTGCGTCCTGGGCTGCGTCCAGGCCCGCGCTCCACTCGGCATAACGCTGGAACAGCCCGGCATCGACACGCCCCAGCGCCGTTTGCATCAGATCGAACAGGATGCGCGGGCCATGCCCCGGATCGACCTTCCGGGCCAGGCGCAGGCTGCGGCGCAGATGCCGGATCAGCGCGCGCCTGAGCGCACCCGGATCGATGCGCGCGGAACCGGACTGAACGAACCGGGCCAGCGTGGCCCAGGTCGCCGCCAGCATGCGCACCTGCGCCAGGCTGGCATTGCCGGCATGGCGTCTGTACGCCGCCAGAATTTCCGGCACACGGGCAATCGGATGACGCGCCGCGAGACGCAGCCAGGCATCGAGATCCTCCAGGCGCAGGCGCTCGTCAAACCCGCCCAGCGCCAGAAAGGCGCGCCGGCGGATCGCCACGGTGGGATTGGGGATGCGGTTGGTGTGCATCAGCCAGGTCCAGGCGGAACGGTCCACGCCTGCCGGTGGTCGCCGTTCGGTGGTGGAGGACAGGATCTGGTCGTTGTCGTCGATGAAGTCGGCATCGGCATACACCAGCGCAAGATCGGCCTCGCCCCAGGACTGGATGGCCTGCCATTGCACGGCGATCTTGTCCGGGTAGAGCCGGTCGTCCGAACCCAGCAGATGCACCCATTCGCCTTCGCATTCCTGGATCGCCCGGTTGGATGCGGCACTGACACCGAGATTCGCCTGGCGGATCACCCGCACCCGCCGGAAGCGGGCGGCATGCCGCGTCAAAAAATCCTCGGCGAGCTCAGCGGTGGCATCAGCCGAGCCATCGTCGACCACCACGATCTCGATCTCGGGGTAGCCTTGGGCAACGACCGACTCCAGACAAGCCACGATGTACCGGGCATGGTTGTAGGCCGGGACGGCCACGCTCATCAACGGCGCTGTCATTTTTGCGCCAGGGCGAAGCATTGCACGGCGAGGAATTCGCCCAGCATGCGATGGGGCCACCACGGCCTGAGATATTTCTTCTTGATGTTGAGACGCTCGCCGACCAGCTGCCAGCCGGCTTCGCGCAATGCCCGCCGCACGCTGGAACGGGTGAAAAAATGCAGATGGGTGCGGTCCATGATGCCGGCGTCCGCGTATTCGAAACGGCCCTCGAACAGGAGCGGAAACACTACGCTCTTGTGCCGCACGTTCGGTACGCTGATGGCCAGCCGGGTTCCCGGATCGACACGCTCATGGAGCATGGCGAGCGCCTGCCAGGGGTCGGCCAGGTGCTCCAGCACGTCAGCCATGAGCAGCAGATCGTATTGCTGCCAGTCGACATCCTGGCCGGCCGACTCCAGGTCACCCTCGATCACCCGTCCGTAACGCTGGCGTGCACGCGCCGCCGCACCGGGGTCGGGCTCGATACCATCACATGCAGACACGATCCGCCCGGCCATCAGCGCCTCGCCCAGGCGACCCGCCGCGCAGCCGATGTCCATGGCCCGCGCGAACGGCCCGTGGGGCGCCAGGAATTCGACCAGATCCTGGCGGTCGGCCTCCCAATAGGCACTCGACATCGCCGCGCTTACAAGCGCCAGACCCGCAGCCCGGCGGCGGTCAGCGCGGCGGCTTCATGCGCCGACTTGACATCGATGAACACCCCGCCGGGCTTGAGGTGCGCGGTCAGTTCCGCGAGCGGCCGCATCCGGTATTCGCGGTGCGCCACCGCGGCGACCAGGGCATCGGCCGCCGCCGGCAATCCGGTCCAGGGTGTGAGTGCGATGCCGTACTCGTGCATGGCCTCGGCCGGGTCGGCGATGGGGTCGTGGACAAACACCTCGCAGCCGTAGTCCTGCAATTCACGCACCACGTCGGCGACCTTGGAGTTGCGCAGGTCGGAGCAGTCCTCCTTGAAGGTGAGGCCGAGCACGATCACCCGCGCGCCGCGCACCGGGCTGTCGGCGCGGATGAGCTGCTTGACGGTCTGCTGCGCGACGAACTGGGCCATGCCGTCGTTGATGCGCCGGCCGGCGAGGATGACCTGGGGGTGGTAGCCGAGCGACTCGGCCTTCGCGGTGAGGTAGTAGGGATCGACGCCGATGCAGTGCCCTCCCACGAGGCCCGGGCGGAAGGGCAGGAAATTCCATTTCGTGCCGGCCGCTTCCAGAACCTCCAGGGTATCGATGCCGATGCGGTCGAAGATGATCGCCAGCTCGTTCATGAGTGCGATGTTGAGATCGCGCTGGGTGTTCTCGATCACCTTGGAGGCCTCGGCGACCTTGATCGAGCGGGCCCGGTGCACGCCGGCGGTGATGATTCCGGCATAGAGCGTCGCGACCTTGTCCAGGGTCTCGGCATCGTCGCCGGACACCACCTTGACGATCTTGGTGATGGTGCGTTCGCGGTCGCCGGGGTTGACCCGCTCCGGCGAATAGCCGACGTGAAAGTCGCGTTTCCATTGCAGACCCGATTCACGCTCCAGGACCGGGATGCAGATCTCCTCGGTGGCACCCGGGTAGACCGTCGATTCATAGATCACCGTGGCGCCGCGCTTCATGTGCCGGCCGGCGGTGGCGGAGGCGCCGATCAGGGGTGCGAAATCGGGCTGGTGTGCCGCATCGACCGGGGTGGGCACGGCGATGATGATGAAATCGGCGCGGGCGATGTCGGCCGCATCGGTGGTCACGGTGAGCTGGGTGGCGGCCCGGAGTGCCTCGCCCGACACCTCTCCGGACGGATCGCAATGGCGGCGGTAGCTGTCGATCTTGCTCGCCGAAAGGTCGAAACCGATGGTGGGATGGCGCCTGCCGAACTCTACGGCCAGGGGAAGGCCGACATAGCCCAGGCCAATGACTGCGATGGTTGGGTTCACGATTGCACTCGCTCGAAGGAGGTCGGGAGTTTATGTCGAGTCGACCAGGCTTTCATAGGTCCGCACGGTATTTTCCAGCATGGCCCGCAGGGTGAACGGATGCTCCCGGGGCACGGCCGGTGGCGTTTCCAGCCAGCGGGCGCACAGTCCGCTCATGGCGTCGATATCGCCCACCGGCACCCGGCCTTCCGGCAACAGGTGGCCAAGCTGCTCGCCCACCCCGCCATGGTCATAGCCCGCCACCGGCACCCCCAGGCTCAACGCCTCCAGCACCGTGCGCCCGAACGATTCCGGCTGGGTCGACAAGGACAGCACCAGATCGGAGATGGAGAGTATCTCGCGCAGGTCGGCGCGCTGGCCGGTGAAGGTGATGGCCCCGGACAATCCGCGCCGCGCCACCTCGGCCTTGAGTGCATCGAGGTAGGCGCGCTTTTTGGCTTCCGCGCCGCCGACGATGAGGCCATGCACGGCGGGGTCGCGCCCGTGCAGGCGGGCGATGATGCGGATGAAATCCTCGTGCCCCTTCAGGCGCGTGATCCGGCCCGGCAGGGTGATGAGCCGGCAACCGGCCAGATGCGGGTATTGCCGCTGCCAGGCGGCGAGCCAGTCCGCAGCGGGACTAAAGCCGGACGGGTATTCGGCACGGTCGATGCCGCGCGGGATGACCACGATGCGGCCGGGATCGCAGTCCGGATACTGGGCAAGGATGTAGTCACGCACCGTTTCAGACACCGCGATCACCCGCTCGCCACGGGTCATGATGGCGCTGTAGCGGTTGACCGAATACAGGCCATGCACCGTGGTGACGAAGCGCGGGCGTGTCCGGGCATCCATGCCGCGCCATGCAAGCCAGCACATCCAGGCCGGCATACGCGAGCGCGCATGCAGGATGTCGACCTGGTTCTCGCGCATGAATCGACGCAGGCCCGGCACCCGACGCAAGGTCCAAAGCGATTTGCGGCCGATCTCCAGGGTCACATGTTCGCTGCCCTCGCGTTCCAGTTGCGCCACCAGCCGCCCGCCCGCCGAGAGGACGATGGAGCGGTGCCCCGCCGCGACCAGGGCGCGTCCCACCTCCAGGGTGCCGCGCTCGACCCCGCCCGATTCGAGCGCGGGCAGCACCTGCAACACGGTCAGGCGACGCGGCGCGGCGGGATCGGACATCACGCCAGCAATCCGCTGTCCAGGATCCGGCGGGCACAGCGCTCGGCCTCGTCGAAGCGCGCGGGAGCCGGCACGAGCGGTACGCCCGGTGACCATGCGTCGAACGGGGTCACCCGGCCGGCGCCGATCAGGGAACTCACGCCCGCACCGACGCGACCGGCGCGCAGCGCGGGCAGGCGCAACAGCCCCACCGCGCAGCCGGCGGTGAGCGCCTCGTAGAGCATCGATACGCTGTCCTCGCTCACCCAGCAGGTGCCGGCCTCGGCCAGGGCCGACTCCAGCCAGCCGGGCGGGGTGGCGGCATAGAGGCGGAGGTTGTCCGGGCAGTCCGCCTCGATGCGGGCGATGAAATCGGCCGGCGTGCGGCGCGAGGTGGTGAGCCGCCAGCGGATGTGGGGGGTCTGGCGGACGATGGCGAGCACCTGGCGGGCGACCGCGTCGCTGTCCCAGCGGTAGTGGCCGGACACGCCGCCGATCAGGATCAGCCCCTGCGCGGCATCGTGCCGGTCGGACGGCACGACTGCATTGAGCACGCCCTGGGTGACGACCACGTTGGCGCGCGGCGGCGGCTGGTCATGGGCAGGGATCAGGCACAGATCGAACAGCCCGACGGGCAGGCTGGGTCGCATCAGGCAGATGATCCGGCCGCCACGTGCCCGCCGCGCGGCGAGCAGGGCGAGGTGGGTGGCATGGCCAGCACCCAGGATCAGGTCGGGATCGGGCAGACGGTCGCCGGCCGGGAAACGGCCGCGCGCGAATTGCCAGAGCGCGGCGGCACGGCCGGGCGCCGGCAGGTCATGACGTTCGATCTCGACGTGGCGTGCCAAGGCCTGCGCCAGCCCCAGGGTCTGCTTTTCGTGACCGGGCTTGGCGTCGGTGATGCGCCACACTACGCCGGCCATGCCTTGGGCTCAGCCGGCGTGATACTGCCGGCTGGCACGTTTCACCGTGTCCACCAGCACGGCGACGTTGTCGGGCGGGGTAAATTGCGAGATGCCGTGGCCGAGGTTGAACACGTGGCCGCTGCCGTGGCCGTAGCTGGCGAGGATGCGGCTGGCCTCGGCGGCCACCGCCTCGGGCGTGGCGAGCAGGATGGTCGGGTCCATGTTGCCTTGCAGGGCCACCTGATGGCCGACGCGGCGGCGGGCGGCGCCGATGTCGATTGCCCAGTCGAGGCCGACCGCATCCGCACCGCAGCCGGCGATGGCCTCCAGCCACAGCCCGCCGCCCTTGGTGAACACGATGCGGGGCACGACGCGCCCCTCGTTCTCACGCTGGAGTCCCGCCATGATGCGGGCCATGTAGGGCAGCGAGAACTCCATGTAGGCCGCCTCGGTGAGCATGCCGCCCCAGGAGTCGAACACCATCACCGCCTGCGCGCCGGCCTCGATCTGGGCGTTGAGGTAGTCGGTCACCGCCCGCGCGGTGACATCGAGGATGTGGTGGAACAGGTCGGGGCGGCTGTACAGCATCTTCTTCACGGTGGCGTAGCTGTCGCTGCCCTGGCCTTCGACCATGTAACAGGCCAGCGTGAAGGGACTGCCGGAAAAACCGATCAGGGGGACCGAGCCATCCAGGGCGCGGCGGATCTCGGCCACCGCGTCGATGACGTAGCGCAGCTTGTCATGCGGGTCGGGCGCGGCGAGATCGCGGATCGCCCATTCCTCGCGCAAGGGGCGTTCGAAGCGGGGCCCCTCGCCCTCGGCGAAATAGAGGCCGAGGCCCATGGCGTCGGGAATGGTGAGGATGTCGGAGAACAGGATGGCGGCGTCGAGGTCGTAGCGCGCCAGCGGTTGCAGGGTCACCTCGGTGGCCAGCGCCGGCGACTTGCACAGTTCGAGAAAGCTGCCGGCACGCGCCCGGGTGGCGCAATACTCGGGCAGATAGCGTCCGGCCTGGCGCATCAGCCAGATCGGCGTGTGGTCGGTGGGCTGGCGCAGGAGGGCGCGCAGGAAACTGTCGTTGTCGAGATGGGCCATGGCGTTTTCCTGAGTTCGAGGCCGCATTCTAACCGGCCCCGGGGCGCCTTGGCGTTCAGATCCTGCGGTTGCGCTTCAGGTGTTGCAACATCAGGGTGGCGACCTGGACGCGGTTGTGGAAGCCCAGCTTCTGCATGATGTTGGCGAGGTGGTTGCGCACGGTGTTGTCGGAGAGGTTG
>CAZOZD010000085.1:0-8693 GCA_964584195.1 uncultured Burkholderiales bacterium | reverse complement strand
CGTCACCGCGATCATGGAAGAACGCATGCGGCCGGAACCGGACCTGCGCCAGATCGCCAGATTGATCGCTGGGGATGTGGGCCTGTCGGCCGCGGTGCTCAAAACCGTCAACTCACCCCTCTATGGCCTGCGCAACCGCGCCAGTTCCATCGATCACGCCGTGTCGCTGCTCGGCATGGGCAATGTCAGCGCCCTGGTGATGGGCCTGGCCCTGCGCAAACAGGTACAACCTGGCCTGGAGCGGTTCTGGGACACCGCCAGCCGCACCGCCCTGGTGGCGGCATTCATCGCCAAGTCGCTCAACCTGGGCAACAAGGACGAGGCCTACCTGTACGGGCTGTTCAACAATTGCAGCCTGCCCATCCTGATGCAGCGTTTTCCCGACTACAAGGACACCCTGAAGATCGCCAACCAGGAAACCCGGCGCCCGTTCACCGCCGTCGAGGACGAGCGGCACGGCACCAACCATGCCGCGGTCGGCAGCCTGCTGGCCAGCAACTGGCAGCTTCCGGAAAGGCTGCGCAACGCCATCCGCTATCACCATGACCTGGAAATCTTCGCCAGCTCACGCCCGGTCGAGGAACTCAACCTGATCGCCACCGGCATCCTGGCCGAGCACATCGAGCAGACCTATACCCTCAGCCAGCCCAGCGCCACCGCCCGCGCCACGGCCGACGCCGAATGGGACAAGCTCGGCGCCGCCGCGCTCGCCCACCTGATGATCGACATGGACACCTTCACCGGCCTGCAACGCGAGGCCCACGAACAGCTGGCCGAGTCCGGCCTGTAAGCACCGCCGCACGATGGGCTGGCAATTCTGGATCGACCGCGGCGGCACATTCACCGACATCGTTGCCCGCGCGCCCGACGGTCGCCTGATCCAGACCAAGCTGCTGTCTGAAGACCCGCAACGCTATGCCGACGCCGCCGTGGCCGGCATCCGCCAGCTGCTCGGCCTGGGCGCGATGTCCCCCATTCCGGCCGGCCTCGTCGAGGCCGTGAAGATGGGCACCACGGTCGGCACCAACGCCCTGCTCACCCGCACCGGCGAACCCACCCTGCTGGTCACCACGCGCGGTTTCGCCGACCTGCTGCAGATCGGCGACCAGAGCCGGCCGGACATCTTCGCGCTCGCCATCGACAAACCGCCGCCGCTGTACACCGATGTCATCGAGGCCGATGAACGCATTGCCGCCGATGGCGAGATCCTGCGCCCGCTCGACATCGACGCATTGCACGCGGCACTCGATCGAGCACGCCGGCAAGGCCTGACCGCCTGCGCCATCGCATTCATGCACAGCTGGAAGAACCCGGCGCATGAACTAGCCGCCGAGCAACTTGCCCGCGCCGCCGGCTTCACCGGCCTCACCCTGTCGCATCGCGCCAGCCCGCTCATCCGCATCCTGCCCCGTGCCGAAACGGCGGTGCTCGATGCATACCTGACGCCGCCCGTACGGCGCTATGTCGAAGGCGTGGCGGCCGAGCTGCCGCCCGATTGCCGGCTGGAATTCATGCAATCGAACGGCGGCCTGGTCGATTCGGGCGCATTCCACGGCCGCGACAGCGTGCTGTCCGGCCCGGCGGGCGGGCTGATCGGCATGATCAAGATCGGTCAGGCGGCCGGCCACCCGCGCCTGATCGGCTTCGACATGGGCGGCACATCGACCGACGTTTCACTCTACACCGGCACACTGGAACGCAGCGACGAGCAAAGTGTAGCCGGCTGCCGGGTGCGGGTGCCCATGCTCGGCGTGCATACCGTGGCCGCCGGCGGCGGCTCCATCCTCCATTTCGACGGCACCCGCCTGAGTGTCGGCCCTGATTCAGCCGGCAGCCTGCCCGGCCCGCGCGCATACCGGCGCGGCGGCCCGCTCACCGTCACCGATGCAAACCTGCTGCTCGGCCGCATCGATGCCCGCCACTTTCCCGCGATCTTCGGGCCGCACGGCAATCAGGCCCTGGACTGCGAGGCCGTGCGAAATGGATTCGAACAGCGCGCGGACGAGGTCAATGCCGCGCTGGGGCTCGACTACAGCGCCGAACGCCTGGCCGAGGGCTACATCGACATCGCCGTGGAAAACATGGCCGACGCGGTGCGCCACATCACCCTGGCGCGCGGTGTCGACCCGGCCGGATTTACCCTGGTCGCATTCGGCGGCGCGGGCGGCCAGCATGTATGCCGGGTCGCCGACCGGCTGGGTGTGGCGCGCATCCTGGTTTCGCCCTTCGCTTCGGTGCTGTCGGCCTACGGCATCGGTCTGGCGGAGCGCAGAAGCCTGCAACAAGAGGCCGTGGAAGCGGCGTTCGACCCGGCCGCCCATGCCCGGCTAGCGGAGCGCATCACCGCCACGCTCGCCCGGAGCGGTTGCAGTGAGGGCATGGCACGCATCGAGGTCCGCCTGCGTCTGCGCCTGTCCGGGTCGGATACCCTGCTGGGCGTCCCCTGGGGCGAATACGACACGGTTTGCAGCGCCTTTCACGCGCTCCACCGGGAACGATTTGGCTTCACCGATGCGAGTCGCCCCCTGGTCTGTGGCGCGATCGAATACGAGCGCATCGAAGGCGGGCTTGCCGCCACGGCAGGAGGGAGCACCGCCACGCAAGCCGGCCAGCCGCTGGAGCGGGGTCGCATCCATCTCAATGGCGCCTGGCACGACTGTCCGCTGTACCGGCGCGAGGACCTCGCCGCCGGCCAGCTCGTCGACGGTCCGGCGCGCATCCTCGAAGCCGGCTCCAGCCTGCTCGTCGAACCCGGATGGCGCGCCCGCCTCACCCCACATGGCGACCTCGAACTGGAGCACATCGGCCACATCCGCCGTCAACCCGGTCTCGACCGGCCCGATCCCACCTGGCTGGCCCTGTGCAACCGCCGCTTCATGAGCCTCGCCGAGGACATGGGCCGGGTACTGGCCAATACCGCGCGCTCGGTGAACATCCGCGAGCGGCTCGACTTTTCATGCGCACTGTTCGACGCCGAAGGCCAGCTGATCGCCAACGCCCCGCACATCCCGGTGCATCTGGGCAGCATGGGCGAAGCGGTGCGCGCCGTGCTCGACCGATTCGGCGACTCGATGCGGCCCGGCGACGCCTGGCTCACCAATTCACCCTATGCCGGTGGCACCCACCTGCCCGACATCACCGTGCTGCGCCCGATCTACGCCCGCCCGGAGGATCCCCGGCCGTTCGCATTCACCGCCGCCCGTGCCCACCATGCCGACATCGGCGGCATCAGTCCCGGCTCGATGCCGGCCTACAGCCGCCACATCGACGAGGAAGGCTGCCGCTCCGACGGCATGCGCATCGTCCATGCCGACCGCCTGGATGAAGCCGTACTCCGCGCCTGGCTCGCCTCAGGCCCCTATCCGGCACGCAATCCGGACCAGAACCTCGCCGACCTCAAGGCACAGCTCGCCGCATGCGCCAAGGGCGAGGCCTTGCTCATGGAATTCGCCGCCGAAATCGGGCTGGCCGCAGTCACCGCCTACATGCGCTGGGTGCAGGACCAGGCCGCGTCCGCCGTGCGCCGCCTGCTCGCCCGGCTGGCCGAACGATCCGACGAGCACCGCTTCCACCTACCGCTCGACGGCGGCGGCCATCTGTCGGTGCGCATCGTGATCGAGGCCGACCCGGGCTGTCCAAGCGCATGCCGGGCCCGGCTCGATTTTTCCGACAGCGGCCCCCACCCCGGCAACCTCAACGCCCCCGCCGCCGTGGTCCGATCCGCCGTGCTGTATGTATTCCGCTGCCTGATCGACGCCGACATCCCGCTCAACGCCGGCGTGCTGCGTCCGCTCGACATCCACCTTGCCCCCGGCGGCCTGCTCGACCCAGCGTCACCGGCCGCCGTGGTGGCGGGCAACGTCGAAACCTCGCAGAACGTGGTCGACCTGCTGTTCGGCGCACTCGGCGTCCTGGCCGCCAGCCAGGGCAGCATGAACAACCTCAGCTTCGGCAACGCCAGCCGGCAATACTACGAAACCCTGTGCGGCGGCAGCGGCGCCGGACCCGACTTCGACGGCGCCGACGCGGTGCACAGCCACATGACCAACTCGCGCCTGACCGACCCCGAAGTGCTGGAACTGAATTACCCGGTGCGTCTGGAGTCCTTCGCCATCCGGCGTCGATCCGGCGGCACCGGCCGCCAGCGCGGCGGTGACGGGGCAACCCGGCGCATCCGCTTTCTCGCCCCCATGCACGGCAACCTGATCGCGCTCCGCCGCGAGGTGGCCCCATTCGGCCTCGCCGGCGGCCAGCCCGGCCAGCCCGGCCGGCAATGGATCGAACGCACCGATGGCCATATCGACCCCCTGCCCGGCATCTGCCGCTTCGACCTCGACCCTGGCGACCTCCTGGTGATCGAAACCCCCGGCGGCGGCGGCTACGGCACGGCGGACTGAGGCCGGACAGATGCACCTTGCCCGCGCGATTACCGTGAAAGTCGCGCAGCGACTCACGACGCTCCTCTCGCCCGCTTGCGGGCTACCGTATGCACACATCTTCTGGCACGAAAAGCGCGGCTGAACTCGCCCTTCCCTGTCGGGGGAAGGTTGGGATGGGGGTAGCGGCGCGAAGCCGCTGTAGCCGTCGCCGTGGCCCGATGGGACGAAATGCATCCCGGGCGGATGCGCGTGAACCCGGCTTCCAGCGCATTGCATCCGGGCTGCCGGAGGCTTGCCCCCCATCCACTGGAAATGTGTGCATACGGCAGCACGCATCGATTGGCTCATGGAATGTGCTATCGTCTTATATGACCATTTCAGGAGAATGAGATGACCACTATTGCCGTGAGCGTTTCCGAATTCAAGGCCCATTGCCTCGACATGATCCGTCAAGTCGAAAAGGCCGGCGATGCCGTCGAATTGACACGCCGAGGCAAAGTCGTCGCCCGTCTGGTACCGACGACGCCCGCCGTGCAGAAAACACCGGCCTGGTTATCCCTGCGTGGCACCGGCACGCTGCACGCGCAGCCCGGGGAATCCGTGCTGGATGCCGACCAATTCGAAGCTGGGCGATGACCCCTCCACTACTGCTCGACACCCATGTCTGGCTGTGGTGGCTGCTCGGCCAGCCCGAATTGCCTGCGCGCGAGCGCGATGCGCTCGATGCGCTTGCCGCCGCCGGCACCCCGCCCGGCTTGGCGGCCATCAGCCTGTGGGAAGCGCAGATGCTCGCTGCCAAGGGGCGGCTCGCCATCGCCATGCCGCTGCAGGAGTGGCTGTCGGTCGCCGCCGCGCAGGAAACGGTACACCTGTTGCCGCTCGACGTCGCGGTGATCTTGGCGCTGGACGCTCTGCCGCCCGGATTTCACGGTGATCCGGCCGACCGTATCATCGTCGCCACGGCACGGGCGCACGGCCTGCCGCTGGCTACACGTGACGGCAACATCCGCCGCTCCCGGGTGACACCGCTGTGGAAACCCTGAGACCGTGTTCAGTCGCAGGCTGATTACCCGGCTGAACGTCCTCGAGGCGCGCCTTCCAACTGCGGAATTCAGCATCCTGCTGAGCGGACACATCAAAAAATCCCGTCACACCGGCGCAAGCCGGTGTCCAGATACTGGATCCTGAAAATCGCAGTTGAAGCACAGCCCCTGGCCGCTTTTCCTTGCAGAGGAGGCCTCACCCCTTCATCGAAATCATCAAAAGGGGCGGATCTTGCCTGCCAACCTCAAGGCGTTCCGATCCTTGGCGGGCTGTGCCAGAATGGCAGACCTGCATCCAATCAACACCACTTTCTCTGCACTGGAGACCCTCATGGCCGAATCCGACACCCCCGTCCGCCGCACTCGCCGTCCCGCCCGGGCTGCCGCCGCCAAGCCCGGGCCGGAGTCGGACCCGCAGGCCCTTGCCGGCCAGCCAGCCCCGGTTGACGCGGTTGCCAAATTTCCCCTGACGCGACTCCTGTTGCTTCTGACACCCCTGCGGCCCCGCTGACGCCGGTCGTCAAGCCCGCGCCGGTGCGGCACCGCTCCCGCGCCCCGGTGGCGACGCCCGACCCGGCCGCCGAAATCGAGGCCATCAGCCAGGGGCCGACGGCCGAGATGGTGGCGCATGCGCCGCACGGCAGTGCCGAGGAGAGCGACTACGCGCCGCTGCCGGAAAGCTACCCCTACCGCACCCGGATGCGGCGCAATGATTACGAGGCGCAGAAGGCCTTGTTGCAGATCGAGCTGCTCAAGGTACAGAGCTGGGTGAAGGAAACCGGCCAGAGAGTGCTGATCCTGTTCGAGGGCCGCGACGCGGCCGGCAAGGGCGGCACCATCAAGCGTTACATGGAGCACCTCAACCCGCGCGGCGCGCGGGTTGTCGCTCTGGAAAAGCCTTCCGAGCGCGAGCGTGGCCAATGGTATTTCCAGCGTTACATCCAGCATCTGCCGAGCAGTGGCGAAATGGTGTTCTTCGACCGCTCCTGGTACAACCGCGCCGGCGTGGAACGGGTGATGGGCTTCTGCACGCCGCACGAATACCTCGAATTCATGCGCCAGACGCCGGAGCTGGAACGCATGCTGGTCAACAGCGGCATCCTGTTCTACAAGTACTGGTTCTCGGTCAGCCGCGAGGAACAGCTGCGCCGCTTCATCTCCCGTCGCGACGATCCGCTCAAGCACTGGAAGCTGTCGCCGATCGACATCAAGTCGCTCGACCTGTGGGATGACTACACCGAGGCCAAGAAAGCGATGTTCTTCCATACCGACACCGCCGACGCCCCCTGGACGGTGATCAAGTCGGACGACAAGAAGCGGGCGCGTCTGAACTGCATGCGCCATTTCCTGCACAGCCTGCCCTACCCCAACAAGGATACGCACGTGGCGCATGCGCCCGATCCGCAGCTGGTCGGCTCCGGTGCACAGGTGCTGGAAAGCGGGGAAAACATCATCACCCGGTTCTGATCCGGGCCCTGCCGCGATGGCCCTCTACCGCAAGCGCCGCCCCCTGCTCAGGAGCGACAACGCATTCTTCAAGCTGCCGGACACCCTGCTGCTGGTGATGGAGAGGGATGCGCGCATCGTCATGGCCAGCCAGGGCTGGGAGGACATCCTCGCCAGCCCGCCGGAATCGCTGTTCGGCTGCCTGTTCCACGACCTGCTGCTGGCCGAGGACCGCGCCGACATCGACGCCCGCCTGGCGCCACTGCTGGCCGGCGAGACCGACACCGTGCGCTTCTCGGCCCGCACCCGGCATCCGGCCGGGCATTGCATCGGCCTGGCCTGGAGCGTCACCAGCGACCCCGACAGCGGCCGCGTCTATGCCGCCGCGCACGAGACCGCAGTCAACCTGCACGCCGAGAGCGCCAGCCTGCCGGACATGTACGTCGACGCACTCACCGGCCTGCCCAACCGCAGCCTGTTCCTCGACCGTCTCGAACATACCCTGCACCGCGCCCAGCGCCACCACGAACTGCGCTTCGCGGTGCTCTACGGCGGCATCGACCGCTTCAAGTTCGTCAACCACAGCCTCGGCAACCGGCTCGGCGACATGCTGCTGGTGAGCGTGGCCAACCTGTTGCAACAGGTCATCCGGCCCACCGACATGGCGGCCCGGGTGGGCGGCGACGAATTCGCGCTGATCCTGGAAGACGTGCGCGACGCCGCCTCGCCGGTGCGGGTGGTCCACCGCATCCAGGAAAAGCTGGTGCTGCCGTTCAGCCTGCACGAACACGAGGTGCATGCCACGGTGTCGTTCGGCATCGCCCTGTCCGGCCCCGAATACGGCCAGCCCGACCACATCGTGCGCGACGCCAACATGGCCATGGTGCAGGCCAAGGCCCAGGGCGGCGGCAGCTATGTGCTCTATGACAAGACCATGCACGACCAGGCGGTGCGCCGCCTGGAGATCGAGCGCGATCTCCGCCGCGCCCTCGAACGCGGCCAGATGGAGGCCTATTACCAGCCGATCATGGACCTGCGCCACGGTCGCCTGGCCGGCTTCGAGGCCCTGGTGCGCTGGAACCACCCGGAAAAGGGCCTGGTCTCGCCGGTCGAATTCATCCCCATCGCCGAGGAAACCGGGCTGATCGTGCCGATCGGCCGCTGGGTATTGTTCGAAGCCTGCCGTCAGGTGCGCGAATGGCAGAAACGTTACCCGCGCCGACCGGCGCTGACGGTAAGCGTCAACCTGTCGGCGCGCCAGTTCAGGCATGCCGAACTGCTGCGCGACATCCGCACCGCGCTCAAGCAAAGCGAGCTGTCGCCGCGCCACCTCAAGCTCGAGATCACCGAAAGCGCCATGATGGAAGACGCCGACGGCGCCATCGATCTGCTCCAGCGCCTGCGCAAGATGCATTGCAAACTGCTGCTGGACGATTTCGGCACCGGCTACTCCTCGCTCTCCTATCTGCACCGTCTGCCGCTCGACACCCTCAAGGTGGACCGTTCGTTCGTGATGAACCTGCACACCGACGAGACCGACCGTCGCTTCGTCGAAACCATCGTCCAGCTCGCCCGCCAGCTCGGCCTGTCGGTCATCTGCGAAGGGGTGGAACAGACCGCCCAGGCCGAGCTGCTGCGCGCCATGCGGGTCGAATACGGCCAGGGCTACCTGTACTCCCGGCCCGTCACCGCCGGCGAGGCGCGGCTGCCGCTGTCGCGCATCGACTACGCGACCGAGTCGGCGACGCCGCTCTGCGCGTACCACACGCCTGCCGCGCAGGCGCGCGACGAGCGCATCGTCGAGCACGTGCTCGATCTCGTGCCG
>CAZOZD010000084.1:0-8784 GCA_964584195.1 uncultured Burkholderiales bacterium | reverse complement strand
GCGAGCTGCACCTGACCATCCTGCTGGAGAACATGCGCCGCGAGGGCTTCGAGCTGGCGGTGGGCAAGCCGCGCGTGGTGTACAAGGAGATCGACGGGGTGAAATGCGAGCCCTACGAGAACCTGACCATGGACGTGGAGAACGAGCACCAGGGCGCGGTGATGGAGGAGATCGGCCGCCGCCGCGGCGAGCTGACCAACATGGAGGCCGATCCCAACGGCCGCACCCGTCTCGAATACCACATTCCGGCCCGCGGCCTGATCGGCTTCCAGTCCGACTTCATGACCATGACCCGTGGCACCGGCCTGATGAGCCACGTGTTCGACGACTACGCCCCGGTCAAGGCCGATCTGCCCGGCCGCCACAATGGCGTATTGATCAGCCAGGAAAACGGCGAGGCGGTGGCCTACGCGCTGTGGAAACTCGACGACCGTGGCCGGATGTTCGTTGCCCCGGGCGACAAGCTCTATGAAGGCATGATCATCGGCATCCACAGTCGCGACAATGACCTGGTGGTCAATCCGATCAAGGGCAAGCAACTCACCAACGTGCGTGCCTCCGGCACCGACGAGGCGGTGCGCCTGACCCCGCCGATCAAGCTGACCCTGGAGTCCGCGGTCGAGTTCATCGACGATGACGAGCTGGTCGAGATCACCCCGAAGTCGATCCGCATCCGCAAGCGCCACCTGCAGGAACACGAGCGCAAGCGCGCCTCGCGCGAAGCCGCGAGCGCCTGAACCGCGTCGCCGCGCCTGAAGCATGGCTGGCCTGCTCGCGCGCCTGTTCGCCAGCCGACCCGGGCCGCGCCGCCTGGACGAATCGGCCTGGGCCGAGGTCTGCCAGGCGCCGGTGTTCGCGGGCTTAAGCGACGACGGGTTTTCCAGACTGCGCGAGCTGGCCACGCAGCTCCTGCTCGACAAGACGTTTTCCGGCGCGGCCGGGACGGAGGTCGACGACGCCATGGCCACCGTCATCGCCGCATTCGCGGCCCTGCCGGTGCTCAACCTGGGCTACGCTCCCTACCGGGGCTGGAACGAGATCATCGTATACCCCGCCGAGTTCATCCATGAGGGCGAGGAGATCGACGAAGCCGGCATCGTTCATCACATCCGTCATGCGCGCAGTGGCGAGGCGATGGAGGGTGGCCCGATGGTGCTGTCCTGGGACGACGTGCTGGCTTCGGGGGGCGGCGAGGGCTACAACGTGGTCATCCACGAATTCGCGCACAAGCTGGACATGCATGCCGGCGGCGTCAACGGCCGGCCTGCACTCCATGCCGGCATGTCCGCCGAGGCCTGGGCGACGGCCTGGAACGCTGCATTTGCCGAACTCGGCCGGCGCGCCGGGGCCGATGGAGCGGATGCGGTGGATGCGGACGAAATCGACCCCTATGCGGCGGAAAGCCCGGCCGAATGCTTTGCCGTGCTGAGTGAATATTTCTTCGAGGCGCCGGATGTGCTGAATGCGCACTATCCGGCGGTCTATGAGCAACTGCGCCTGTATTACCGACAGGACCCTTTGGCGAGGATCGAGACCCATGAGCCTGCAAATCCATGACCATGCCCACCAGAACGCGGTGTGCGACCAGTGCATCTTCGATACCGACCTGCATCACTTCGAGGCCGACGTGGTCGAGGCCTCGAAGGAACATCTGGTGCTGGTCGACCTCTGGGCCGACTGGTGCGGCCCCTGTCATTTCCTGTCGCCGGTGCTCACCAAGGTGATTCCGGAGTACGGCGGCCGGGTGCGGCTGGCCAAGGTGGAGGTGGACGAGGGCGACAACATGAAGATCGCCGGCCGCCATGGCGCGCGCGGTTTTCCCACCGTGCTCCTGTACAGCAACGGCGAGGTCGTCGACCGTTTCCACGGCGCCAAGCCTGAACATTTCGTGCGCGAGTTCATCGACCGACATCTGGCGGGGTGAGGCGTGAGGGGTGAAGCGCAGCGGCTGAGGGACATCGAACCCTTCCGGGTGATGGCCATCCTCGCCCAGGCGCGCGCGCTGGAAGCGGCCGGGCGCGACATCATCCACATGGAAGTGGGCGAGCCGGATTTCCCCACCCCGGAGCCCATCGTCGCCGCGGGCATCGCGGCCTTGCGTGCCGGCCAGACCCGCTACACCCCGGCGCTCGGCCTGCCCGGGCTGCGCGAGGCCATTGCCTGTCATTACCGCGACCGCTACGCGGCTGAGGTGACGGCCGGGCGCATCGCAGTCACTCCGGGGGCTTCCGGCGCGCTGCTCCTGGCCATGGCGGCACTGTTCGATCCAGGCGACGAGATCCTGATCGCCGATCCCGGCTATCCATGCAACCCCAATTTCGCCCGCGTCGTCGAGGCGCGCGGGGTGGGCGTGGCGGTTGGACCGGAGACCGATTACCAGCTCACCGCCGGGCTCGTCGACCAGCACTGGGGACCGCGTACCCGGGGGGTGCTGATCGCCAATCCAGGCAACCCCACCGGCACGGTCATCCCCTTCGATGAACTGCGCGCCATCCATGCGCGGGTCCGGGCGCGGGGCGGCTGGCTGATCGTCGACGAGATCTATCACGAACTGATCCACGACGGCGAAGAGCCGTCGGCGAGCCTCCTGGGTGAGGATGTCGTCGTCATCAACAGCTTTTCCAAATACTTCCTGATGACCGGCTGGCGACTCGGCTGGCTTTTGGCTCCGCCGGCCCTGATGGCCGGCATCGAGCGGCTGGCGCAGAACCTGTTCCTCGCCGCGCCGACTGTGGCGCAACACGCGGCCCTGGCGGCCTTTCTGCCCGAAACGCGCGTCATCCTCGAAGCGCACAGGCATGAATTGCGGCAACGCCGGGAAAGCCTGCTGCCGGCCCTGGAGGGGCTCGGTTTCAGCCTCGCGGCAAAACCGCGCGGCGCGTTTTACGTCTATGCGGAAATTTCACGCTTCGGCGAGGATGCGGAAGCCTTCTGCGCCCGCTTGCTGCATACCGCCGGCGTGGCGATCACGCCCGGCACCGATTTTGGCCGCGACGCGCGCGCAAAGCGGCACGTGCGTTTCGCATACACCACCTCGCTACATCGCATCGAAGAAGCGATGCAGCGCCTCAAGCCCCTGCTGGCTGGGTCGCTGACATGAACCGCATCCTTAGATACGAATACATCCACGAACCCGAGTTGATTGCGCTATTGCTTGCCGAGCCTGACTGGAACGTGTTCACCCGAGCCGACCGGATCGACGAGTTCAGGCAGGCATTGCGGAGCAGCGAAACCTATGTCTGCAAAAGCCAGGACAGGCTTTGTGGATACCTGCGCGCCCTGGTCGATGGTTTTGGCATTTACGTAAGCGAACTCTATGTTGCGCCGGGCTACAGGAACCTTGGCTATGGCAGGGAATTGCTGCGAACGATCAAACAACACCACCCGGACCAGGATGTATATGTCTTATCGGATGAGGACGCTTATTACGCGAAGCTGGGCTGCAAGCGTGTGGGCTCGGTATTTAGCTTGTAGCCGACCCGATTGATCGGACGACAAGGCGAAAAAAAACCGGCCCGAAGGCCGGTTTTGCAGTCACGCTGACGATCAGTTGCCAGCGGGAGCGGCCGGAGCAGCGCCGTCGGCAGGAGCGGCGGCGTCAGCCGGAGCGGCTTCCGGAGCCGGCATTGCCTCGGGAGCCGGAGCCGGAGCCGGAGCCGGCATGGCCTCAGGAGCGGGAGCCGGAGCGGGTTCTTCGGCCTTCTGACCACAGGCGGTCAGGCCAAGAGCGAGGAGGGCGGCGAGCAGGACGGAGTATTTCATGGTATTCCCTAAAAAAGACAGTTGACGACAAATGGATCAATCCCGTTAACCGTTAGGCAACTTCGATCGACTGGAAAATTGTAGCAAACCCGGCCGGGGATTCCAGTTCACGCGCCGGTTTTTTTTGATTTCATCAAAGATGTTGCGGCGTTGCTACATTTCACCGAGATGCAGGTAACCGGCCAGACTCCAGGCGTGTAGTTCGGACATCATCGCTTCCGGAATGGCCGCGCCGGCCAGCGAGCGCCGGTCGGCGAGGGTTTGCAGCGCGGGGAGGGCGGTCGAGTCGACGGGGTTGACCGGCTCGCCATTGAGGAATGCTCGCGTACCCTGGTACAGCAGGCGGCTGCGCGCGTCGAGACGCACGCCGCGGCGACGCGCCTGCTGGCTGAAACGGGCGAGCCCGGGGTCGCGCGCGGGGGGATCGAAGAACACGCTTGGCTTGGGTTCGGACAGATGACGGCCGATGAATTCGTCGAGCAGGGCATCGTCCCAGCGCACCGCCTTCAGCATGGCCTTGAGCCGTTGCCGCATGCGCGCCGGGATGGCGCCTGGATGACGGCTGAAGCCGAGGTCGGGGTCGGCGTAGTGACCGTCGACGATGAGGTGGTCGCGCAGGAAATCGAGCAGCCCGATGGCGAGTTCCTGGGCACTCGGGGCGCGAAAACCCACCGACCAGGTCATGCAGTCTGAAAGCGCCACGCCGTTGTGGGCATACTTGGGGGGCAGGTAGAGCATGTCGCCGGGCTCCAGTTCCCAGGACTGGTCGACGCGGAAGCGTTTGAGGATGCGCAGGGGACAGTTGTCGACCAGTTCGAGGTCGTCCTGGCCACTGATCTCCCAGCGACGGCGACCCAGCCCCTGGATGAGGAACACGTCGTATGAATCGAAATGCGGGCCTACACCGCCGCCGGGTGGCGCGAAACTCACCATGAGGTCGTCGAGGCGGGCATAGGGGATGAAGTTGAACCGGTTGAGCAGGGCGTCGGCCTCGGCCAGCATCAGGTTGACTCCCTGCACCAGCAGGCTCCAGTTTCTCTTTGGCAGGGCTGCGAGGGTTTCAGATTCGAATGGACCGTGACGCAGGCTCCAGTTACCGCGCAGGGGGCGGACCAGGCGGCTTTCGGCCTCGTCGCGACAGGCCAGGTCGATGAGCCCCTGTCGATCGAGCAGGCTGTCCAGGCCAGGCACCGCCTGGCGGACCAGCAATGGTTTCTTTTGCCAGTATTCGGCCAGGAAGGTTGCCGGTGGAATCCCTCCCAGCAGGGCGGGCAGGGCAGGAAGGGTGAATCGGACTGACTTACGCTGGGTCATGGTGAGGCCTATAATCCGCGCCACCCGGATGCGTCGCATGCCGGTGGACAGGCGGAGTGAACAGGATGGAGATGAATACGCAACCCCCGGAACAACCCCGGTCGTCCCCGGGAATGGAAACGAGTGGCTTGCAGACCGGCATGCCGGCGCCCGACTTCGAGCTGCCCGATGCCGACATGCGCATCGCCCGGCTGGATGATTTCAGGGAGCGCCAGCATGTGGTGCTGTTCTTCTATATCCGCGATCATACGCCGGCCTGTACGGCGGAGGCGATCGAATTCAGCGACCTGGAGGCTGATTTCGCCCGCTGCGGTTGCCAGGTGCTGGGCGTGTCGCGCGACGACTGCATCAGTCACGGTGAATTCCGCGACCGCCAGGGCATCGGCGTGCGCCTGCTCGCCGATCGGGAACTCATCGCATCACGCGCCTATGGCGTGATGCGTTTCAAGGACGTGGACGGCATGATGCGCGAGACCGCGCAACGGGCCACGTTCGTCATCGACAAGCACGGCATCGTCCGACATGCGCTGTATGGCGTGAACGCCAAGGGCCACGCCGTCGAAGTGCTTGAACTCGTCAAGGAGCTGTAATCATCATGCGCATCGCCAAGGACACCGTGGTCACCCTCAGTTACCGTCTCACCTCATTGTCCGGCGAGTTGCTGGAAGAGGCCCCGACGGGCTCCCCCGCCGCCTACCTGCACGGCGGCTACGACGGCATTTTCCCCAAGGTGGAAGCGGCGCTGGAAGGCCGGATGGCTGGAGAAGGTGTGGATGTGGTGATGGAACCGGAGGACGCTTTTGGTGAATACGACGCCGAGCTGGTCCGAATCGAGGATGCCGGCCTGTTTCCACCCGGCGTCGAGGTGGGCATGCGGTTCGAGGGCAGCAGCGAGGATGGCCACCATCACCTACTCTATACCGTCACCGACATCGCCGACGGCAAGGTGGTCGTGGACGGCAACCATCCCCTGGCCGGCCAGTCCCTGCGCCTGACTGCGAAGGTCGAAGCGGTACGTGCCGCCAGTCCGGACGAGATCGAGCACGGTCATGCGCATGGTCCGCACGGGCATTCCCATGGCCATTGACGCTCCCAGGGGTTGGGCTGCGTCCAGCCTGCCCCCGGCGGGGGGCAGTAAACACCTGGGGCGCCCCGGCGTGTTTCTTGAATGCCAATCGAAGGACGACATGTCCTGCGGTACAATGGCTGATTCGTTTCGCCACTCCCCTTTCTTGGCATGAAGATCACCTATCTCGATTTCGAACAGCCCATCGCCGAGCTCGAAGCCAAGATCGAGGCCCTGTCGGCGGGCCAGGAGGAATCCGCCGGCCAGGTCGACACCTCGGAGGAGATCACCAGCCTGCGCAAGAAGATCGCCGCCAAGACCAAGGAGATCTACGGCAAGCTTTCCGCCTGGCAGATCTCCCAGGTGGCACGCCATCCGCAACGCCCCTACACCCTCGACTACATCCACGGCCTGTTCAGCGATTTCACCGAACTGCATGGCGAGCGTGCGGTGGCGGATGATCCCGCCATCGTCGGCGGTCTGGCGCGTTTCCAGGGTGAGCCGGTGATGGTGATCGGCCATCAGAAGGGACGCGACACCAAGGAACGCCAGTACCGCAACTTCGGCATGGCGCGGCCGGAGGGCTACCGCAAGGCGCTGCGCCTGATGCGGCTGGCGGAGAAATTCCAGCTGCCGGTGCTGACCTTCATCGATACGCCGGGTGCCTACCCGGGCATCGATGCCGAGGAGCGTGGTCAGTCGGAGGCCATCGCCCGCAACCTGTACGTGATGGCCGAGCTGAAGACCCCGATCCTGTGCACGGTGATCGGTGAGGGGGGCTCCGGTGGCGCGCTGGCGATCGGCGTGGGCGACCGCGTGATGATGCTGCAATATTCGACCTATTCGGTCATTTCACCCGAAGGCTGTGCATCCATTCTCTGGAAGAGCGCCGACAAGGCGCCGCTGGCGGCCGAGACCCTGGGCATCACCGCGCCGCGCCTGAAGTCGCTGGGCCTCATTGATGGCGTCATCAATGAGCCTCTGGGGGGCGCCCACCGCGACCCGGCGGCCATGCTCGCCAATGTGCGCACGGCCCTGGCCGAGGCTCTGGATGAGATGCGCGCCCAACCCCTCGATGCGCTGCTCAATACCCGCAACGCCCGCTTGATGGGCTATGGGAAATACAAGGAAACGCGCGCCCGCTGAGCCGCGCGACGATCCGCGCGCCCGTCTGCGCGCCTTCATCGGGGCGCGCATCCCGCCAGGCGCCCGCCTGTGCGCGGGCTACTCCGGCGGCCTCGACTCCAGCGTCCTACTGCATGGACTCGTTTCACTGCGCGAGGAAATGGGCTTTTCCCTCTCCGCCGTGCATGTGCATCACGGCCTCGCCGCAGAGGCCGATGCCTGGGCTGAGCACTGCCGCGTCCGCTGCGCGGCCTGGGCTGTGCCGTTGCGGGTCGAGCGGGTGCGGGTCGAGTGCGACGGGCATGGCATCGAGGCGGCGGCGCGTGCCGCGCGGCATGCCGCATACGCCCGCCAGGCCGCGGATTACATCCTGCTCGGCCAGCACCTGGACGACCAGGTGGAAACCGGCCTGTTGCGCCTGTTGCGGGGGAGCGGCGCGCACGGCCTGGCCGGAATGGCGGCCGAGCGCGCCCCCGCCGGCGCCGCCTCGCCCGTTCTGCTGCGCCCTTTCCTGGACTGCCCGCGCGCGATCCTGCGCGTCCATGCCGAGGCGTATGGCCTGGACTGGGTCGAGGATCCTGGCAATGCCGACACTGCCTTCAGCCGCAACTGGCTGCGGCACGACATCCTGCCCCGGCTGGAGGCCCGTTTTCCCGCCGTGCGCCGCAACGTGGCGCGGGCAATGGCGCATCTGGAGGCAAGCGCTGGATTGCTCGATGAGCTGGCCATCATCGACCTGGCGGCATTGGCCCCGGATGGAATCGTACAGGGCATCGAACTCGCCGGCCTGGGACGGCTCGCACCGGCGCGCCGGCACAACCTGCTGCGCCATGCCATCCGCCGTTCGGGGGGACAGCCCCCCGAACAGGCCGCCCTGCTCGAACTGGAACGCCAGATGCTGACGACACCGACCCACGCGACGCCGGTCTGGCGCGCGCACGGACTGGAAGCATTCCGCCATCGCGGTCGCCTGTTCCTGGTGCCGGCCAGCCCGCCACTGGCGCGCGATCCGCGCTGGGTCTGGCATGGCGAGGAGCGGATCGATCTCGGCGATGTGGGAAGTCTGCTGTTTCAGCGCGCACCGGGCGCGGGACTGGCGGCATCGGCACTGCCGGCCTGGCCGCTGCATTTCGGCCTGCGCCGGGGGGGAGAGCGAATGTGCCTGCGCGAGGCTGGCCCCGAACGTACGCTCAAGGCGATCCTGCACGAGGCCGGATGGCCGGCTTCGTGGCGCGACCGCCTGCCGTTGCTGCGCATCGGCGAGGCCACGGCCTGGGTCGCGGGGGTTGGCGTCGACGCGCGCTACCGGGCCCGCCCCGGCGAGCCGGGCTGGCTCATTTGCTGGAGCTGGTCCCGATCATTCCCTGGATTCCCATCCGGCGCAGTTCGGCCTGGACCCGTTCCGCCTCGGCCCGGTTGAGGAAGGGGCCAACCTGGACCCGGGTCTCCGTATGCGCCTCGACCCCCAGGCCACGCAGGCGTTGCACCAGTTCCTGGGCATTGGCCGGATTGCTGAA
>CAZOZD010000083.1:0-8909 GCA_964584195.1 uncultured Burkholderiales bacterium | reverse complement strand
GCCAGCCACCCGCCTGAACGTCCCATCGGGCGCGTCCAACTGCCGTTTCTAGGATAATCGGCCGACCCGCGTAACCGCGCCATTCTTGCGCTTCACTGCTGCTCTTGTGCCACCCATGCCCGATTCGATCGCCACCCTGTTTCCCGCTACGCCCGCCACGTTCACCGCACTGTTCCTGGCCGCATTCATCCTCACCTTCGGCCTGCGCCTGTGGCTCGCGTTGCGCCAGATGCGGCATGTGTGGCGGCACCGCGACGCCCCGCCGGCGGCGTTCGCCGAGGTCATCGGCGTCGACGCGCACCGCCGGGCGGCCGACTACACCCTGGCCAAGACCCGGCTGGGATTGGCCGGCCTGGCCGTGGAGGCCATGCTTCTGTACGCGTTCACCCTGGGCGGTGGTTTGCAGGCGCTGGCCGCCGGGGTCGCGCGTCAGGTCGAATCGCCACTCCTCGCCGGTGCCCTGGCCCTGCTGGCACTGGCATTCATCCATGCCCTGGCCGAATTGCCGCTGGCGGTCTGGCGCCAGTTCCGCACCGAGGCCCGGTTCGGCTTCAACCGCCAGACCCCGGTCGGGTTCGCCGTCGATCTGGTACGCCAGGCCGGGCTCGGCCTCGTGCTCGGCGGATCGCTCATCCTGCTCGTGTTGTGGCTGATGGCGGCGATGGGCGAGCATTGGTGGCTGTGGGTGTGGCTCGCCTGGATGGGCTTCAACCTCCTGGTGCTGGCGATCTGGCCCACGTTCATCGCCCCTCTGTTCAACACATTCACCCCGCTCGCCGACGCGGCGCTCAATGCCCGCATCGAGGCCCTGCTGGCGCGCACCGGGTTTTCCAGCAACGGCATCTATGTCATGGACGGCTCGCGCCGCTCCAGCCACGGCAACGCCTATTTCACCGGCCTGGGCCAATCCAAGCGCATCGTGTTCTACGACACACTGCTCGAACGCCTGAGCCCGGAGCAGGTGGAGGCCGTGCTGGCGCACGAGCTCGGACATTACCGGCGCCGCCACATCGCCAAGCGCATCGGCCTGATGTTCGGCCTCAGCCTGATCCTGCTCCTGGCGCTGGCGGCGCTGAAGGACAACCCCGCCTTCTACGCCGGCCTGGGGGTGAGCCACATCAGCAACACCACCGCGCTGGCCCTGTTCTTTCTGGTGCTGCCGCTGTTCACTTTTCCGCTCACCCCGTTCATGAGCCTGTATTCACGCCGGCATGAATTCGAGGCGGACGCATTCGCCGCCCAGCACAGCCAGGCGGCCCATCTCATCGGCGCGCTGGTGCGGCTGTATCGCGACAACGCCGCCACGCTCACGCCGGACCCCATCCATTCGCTGTTCTACGACAGCCATCCCCAGGCCGGCGAGCGTATCGCCCGGCTCGATGCCCGATCCAGCCACCCCGTACCTGCCTGATCCGGAGGGTTTCGCCATGAACCGCATCGCCTTGTCCTTCGCCGCACTCGCACTCGCCAGCGGCTCCGTCCTGGCCGCCCCCTTCGCCGGCGCCGATGTGCAAGCTGGCGCCCGCCTGCATGCCGAGCAGTGCGCCGGCTGCCACATCGCCCGCTTCGGCGGCGATGGCAGCCGCATCTACACCCGCCCCGACCGCCAGGTGAAGAGCATCGAATCGCTGGTGCAGCGGATCACCACCTGCAATGCCAATCTGGGCAACAATCTGTTTCCCGACGACGAGGCCAACCTCGGCGCCTGGCTGAACCAGACCCATTACCGTTTCAAGTGATTCCAGCAATCTGCGAAGGAGATCCCGATGAGTGATTCATTCTGCGACCTGGCCAAAGGCAAGTGCAAACCCTGCGAGGGCGGCGTGCCGCCCCTCACCGAGGCTGAAATCGCCCGTCTGCTGCCCGAGGTGCCTGGCTGGCGGGTGGTCGATGGCCGCCTGCACCGCGACTTCGAGTTTCCCGACCATTACGTCACCATGACCTTCGTCAACGCCATCGCCTGGATTTCGCACCAGCAGGGCCATCACCCCGACCTCACGGTCGGCTACAACCGTTGCCGGGTGGAATACGTCACCCATGCCATCGGCGGTCTTTCCGAATCCGACTTCATCTGCGCCGCCAAGATCGACGCGCTCCATACCTTGTAAACACTCCGACGCCGGAAGTTTGTCGCAGCGTTTTGTCGGATTCGGGTTGTCGGGAGCCGCATTCGATTTGTTACAAGTATCAGTGGTCGCGCAGAGGTTGGCTGCCTATACTCGCTACATGTAACTCAAGGAGCAAGTGATGGCGATTTCAACTGCCGAACGCGTACAAAAGCGCCGTGATGCCATGCGCATGGCGGGTTTGCGCCCTGTCCAGATTTGGGTTCCCGATACCCGCCGTCCTGATTTCGCGGACGAGTGCAGACGCCAGTCCAGACGGGTGGCCGAGGCTGACACCCGGGATGACGCACTGGAGCTATTCATGGAAGCTGCATTGGCCGACATTGATGGCTGGGAAGCCTGATGCGCGGCGACCTGGTGGCCATCGCACTCGCTGGCGACTTTGGCAAACCCCGCCCCGCGCTGATCATCCAGGTCAACCGTTTGATGAGCACCCCACCGTAACGGTGCTGCTGCTGTCCAGTACGCTGGTCAATGCCCCGTTGCTGCGGGTGCCCGTTCTGCCGGATGCCGCCAACGGTCTGCAAAAGACATCGCAGGTGATGATCGACAAAACCATGACCATCAAGCGCGAAAAAATTGGCCCGGCGTTTGGCCGCGTCGATCCCAATACACTGCTGGAAGTGGAGCGCTGCCTGGCGGTATTTCTCGGTGTTGCCAAGTAGCATGATCCCATATCTTCCATTGGGCGGCCTGACGGCCTGTCCCCACCCGTGAGTTCGGCCCTGAACGTGCATCCGGCGCGTGCGGGCCGGGTGGTGGCGGTGCATGGCAAGCACTTCCTGGTCGAGACCGCGAGCGGTGCGCGGCATGACTGCGTCACCCGGGGCAAGAAGGGCGGCATCGCCTGTGGCGATGCGGTCCGGTTCCGCAGCACCGGCGAGGGCACGGCGGTGATCGAGAGTGTGGAGCCGCGCCGCAACCTGCTCTACCGTTCCGACCGTTTCCGCAGCAAGCTCATCGCCGCCAATCTGGATCAGGCATTCATCGTCCTGGCTGCCTATCCCACGCCCGGTCTGGAGCTGCTCGACCGCTGCCTGATGGCCTGCGAGGCCGCCGGCATCACCGCCCGGATCGTGGTCAACAAGAACGACCTGCCCGAGACGGCGGCATTGATCGAACGCCTGGCCGGCTATGCAGAACTGGGCTATGCATTGCTGCCGCTGTCGGCCCGCCAGGACGTGGTCCCCCTGCGGGGGCTGCTCACCGATCGGGTGTCGATTTTCGTCGGTGCATCCGGGGTCGGCAAGAGTACCCTGGTCAACGCACTGGTGCCGGCCGCCGAGATTGCCACCCAGGAGGTCTCGGAGGCGCTCGATTCCGGGCGTCATACCACCACGCACACCCGGCTCTACCCCCTGCCGGGCGGAGGCGCGCTGATCGATTCACCGGGCATGCAGGAATTCGGCCTGCGCCACATCCCGCCCACCGAGCTTGCGCATGCCTTGCCGGAGTTCCGCGCCCGCCTCGGCCAGTGTCGATTCCACAATTGCCGCCACCTCCAGGAGCCCGGCTGTGCCATCCTCGCCGCCGTCGAGGCCGGCGTCATCCAGCGGCAACGCTGGCGCATCTACCAGGCCGTGCTGGCGGAGAACAGTGAAACCCTGTACTAGCCGCCTGCCGGATTTTGGACTGATCTGGACTGATCTATTGCACCGGCGGGATGGCGGCTCATTTTGGGCTTGCGCGAGTCCGGCAGGCTGCCAGCTCCGGACGAATGCCGCCACCAATGCCACGCATCGCGGCGCTGAAAATTCCAGGGGTCCGCTTCGAGGTTCACACACCCGCAACCCGAATGGTCTAAGATGGGTAGGACCTGGCGGCGCGCCTTGCGGTGCATCCGCGCCGCGGGCGATAGAAGAACCCGTTGAACATGTCCATTCCACCCACCATCCGAAGCCAATCCAATGCTTGAGATCCGTATCCATGGCCGTGGCGGCCAGGGCAACGTGATGGCCGCCTATCTGCTGGCCACCACTGCCATCGAGGAGGGCCGCGAGGCGCAGGCCTTTCCGTCCTTCGGCGCCGAACGGCGCGGCGCTCCGGTGACCGCATTCGTGCGCATCGCCGATGTTCCCATCCGGCGGCGCTGCCAGGTGCAGACGCCGCATTTCCTGATCATCCAGGACCCCGCCCTGTTGCATGTGCCGGGGGTGACCTCGGGCCTGCGCGAGGGCGGCGCCATCCTCGCCGATGGCGCGCCGGAGCCTGAGTTCGATGCGGCGCTCGGCTGTCCGATCGTGCGCCTGCCGGCCACCCGCCTGGCTGTGGAGCATCTCGGCCGGCCGGTGCCGAACACGGCATTGATGGCGGCCTTTCTGACCCTTACCGGCATCCTGCCGGTGGATTCGCTGATCAAGGCGCTCGGCAACCGGTTCAAGGGCGACGTATTCGAGCGCAACAAGCGCCTGATCGAGGCTGCGGCGGGACAAGTACCGGCCGGGCTGTGGCAGGACGCGATGAAGGAGGTGAGCCATGCGCATGGCGCTTGAAGGTTCCCAGGCCCTGGCGCGGGCGGTGGCCCTGTGCCGGCCGGAGGTGGTGGCGGCCTATCCCATCACCCCGCAGACCCATATCGTCGAGAACATCGCCAAGCTGGTGGCGGATGGCAAGCTCGATTGCGACTTCGTCAGCGTCGAGTCGGAACATTCCGCCGCATCGGTGGCACTCGGGGCGGCCTGCGCCGGTTCGCGCGCCTACACCGCCAGTTCGTCGCAGGGCATCCTGCTCATGAGCGAGGTGCTGTTCGACATCGCCGGCCTCAGGGTGCCGGTGGTGATGACCTGCGCCAACCGGGCGGTGTCCGGGCCACTTTCGATCTGGAACGACCATCAGGACGCCATGGCCATGCGCGACTCGGGCTGGGTGCAGATCTATTGCGGCGACAATCAGGAGGCCATCGACACCACCATCCAGGCCTACCGCATTGCTGAACGCCTGGAACTGCCGGTCATGGTCTGCGTTGACGGCTTCGCCCTCACCCACACCCTGGAGGCGCTGAACCTGCCCAGCCAGGAAGAAGTCGACGGCTTCCTGCCGGCCTACCGTTTCAGCCGCGCCCTGGACTCGCGCAATCCGCTCAGCATCGGCACCCTGGTCTCGCCCGACCATTTCACCGAGGCACGCGCCAGCCACCACAATGCACTGCTGGCGGCACTCGATGAGATCCCCGCTGCGGATGAGGACTGGCGGTCGGTGTGCGGACGTGGTTACGGCGGCCTGCTCGAGGTGCGTGGCGATGCAGCGGCCCGCATCGGCATCCTCACCCTGGGCTCGGTGCTGGGCACGCTGGAGGATTCCATGGACGAACATTCGGACCTGCCGCGTGCCCGGCTGATCAAGCTGCGCGCATTCCGGCCCTTCCCGGTGGCGGCCTTGCGTGCCGCGTGCGCCGGGCTGGACGCGCTCATCGTCCTGGAACGGGCATTCTCGCCGGGCGGTGGCGGCATCGTCGCCGCCGAGGTGAAGGCGGCCCTGTACGGCCAGCTCGGCCTGCGGGTGATCAGCTTCGCCGCCGGCCTGGGTGGGCGCGACATCGGCATGGACGTGTACCCGAACCTGATCCGGGCCATCGACGAGGAGGCGGCCGATTTCCGCTTCTATGCACTGAAGGACGCATTGATGCCGGAAGGAGGATACTGAGATGAGTGAAACCTTTGTTTCGGTGGCCGAGCTGCGCGCCCGGCAACCGCGTTTCCGTGGCCTGGAGGCGGGGCACCGTGCCTGCCTGGGCTGCGGCGAGGCCCTGGCCGCGCGCACCGTCACCGAGGCGGCCGGTCCCGACGTGGCCATCGCCAACGCCACCGGTTGTCTGGAAGTGTTCACCACGCCCTATCCCGAGTCGGCCTGGCGCCTGCCCTGGGTGCATTCGGTGTTCGGCAATGCCGGTGCGCTGGCCTCCGGCATGGAGGCGGCCTACAAGAAGCAGGGCAAGACCACCAAGGTCATCGCCATGGCGGGCGACGGCGGCACATTCGACATCGGCTTCCAGGCGCTGTCCGGCATGCTGGAGCGCGGCCACAACGTGCTTTATGTGTGCTTCGACAACGAGGCCTACATGAACACCGGCGTGCAGCGTTCCGGCTCCACTCCGCATGCCGCCGCCACCACCACCTCGCCGGCAGGGGCTGCGCGCATGGGCAAGCGTCACATGAAGAAGGACATCGTCAACATCATCGCCTCGCACCGCATCCCCTACGCCGCCACCGCATCGGTGGCCTACATCTCCGATCTCAGGCGCAAGGTGCGGCACGCCCTCGACGTGGAAGGCCCCACCTTCCTGCATGTGCACTCCCCTTGCCCGCTGGGCTGGGGCCACGACGGCGACCGCACCATCGAGGTGGCCCGGCTGGCGGTGCAGACCGGCCTGTTCCCGCTCATCGAGATGGAGCGCGGCGAGCTCACCGGGGTCATGCCGATCCGCAAGCCGCTCCCGGTGGCCGATTACCTGAAGCTGCAAAACCGCTTCCGCCACCTGTTCGGCAAGGATCCGCGTGGCGAGGTCGAGCTGGAACACATCCAGGCCATCGCCGAGTACAACATCGAGGTGTATGGCCTGCGTGGCGAAGACATGGATGCCCAGGACAGCGAGGGCGCCGACACCGTCCAGCGCGGTGGCGTGCGCTGGGCCTGAGCCGGCCGCCCGGCAGAATTCACGAGGACAGCACAGCATGAACGACAGACTTCCACGCGGCGCGATCGCCCTGCCCGGCAGCAGCCTGGCCAACAAGACCGGGACCTGGCGGGTGACCCGGCCCCATCATCTGCACATGGCCGCACCCTGCCATGCCGCCTGCCCGGCCGGCGAGGACGCACAGGACTGGATCGCCCGTTTCGACATCGGCGACATTCACGGCGCCTGGGAAACCCTGGTGGCGGTCAACCCGCTGCCGGCCATCACCGGCCGGGTCTGCCCGCACCCCTGCGAGAGCGCATGCAATCGCGGCAAGCACGATGCCCCCATCGCCATCCACAGCCTGGAGCGCTATCTCGGCGACGAGGCCATCGCCCGCGACTGGGCCTATCCGGTTGCCGCCATTGACCCCGCCCTGGCGCCGGTGGCGGTGATCGGCGCCGGTCCCGGCGGGCTTGCCGCCGCCTATCACCTGCGCCGCATGGGTGTGCGGGTGACCCTGTTCGAGGCACTCACCCACACCGGCGGCACACTGCGCAGCGCCTTGCCGTACTACCGCCTTCCCACCGCCGTGCTTGACGCCGAGACTGCACGCATCCTTGCCCTTGGCATCGACTGGCGGCCGCACACCCGGCTCGGCCGCGACATCTCCATCGAAGATCTGAAGCAGGATTTCGGCGCCGTGTTCCTCGCCCCGGGCAACCAGAAGGGGCGCCAGTGGGCGGCCAGCTTCGCGGTGCCGGATACTTTACGCACCGGTCTCGAACTGTTGCATGAATGGATGCGCATGGGCGTGGTCGGCACCCCGCGCACGGTGGCCATCGTCGGTGGCGGAAACACCGCCGTGGACATCGGCCGCATCCTCAAGCGGCTGGGCGCCGAGGAGGTCCACCTCATCACCCACGAGCGCGTCCCTGGCCCCGACGTACCCGCCGCCGACGCCATGCGCGCGGCGCCCAAGGAGGTTCTCCAGGCCATCGAGGAAGGCGTGGTGGTGCATGAACACCGTGGCGTGCGGCGCCTGCTGCTCAAGGGCAACAAGGTCACCGGTGTCGAGCTGGTGCATGCCAGGAAGATGAAGACGCCCGATGGGCGGGTCCAGGTCACCACCTTCGAGGGCACCGAGACGGTGCTGCATGTCGAGGAGGTCATCCCCGCCATTGGCCAGGAGGTGGATGCCGAAGGCTTCGAGAGCGTGCTGGCCGGTAAGCCGTTTATCCCGGTCGACGCCTACACCGGCGCCATTCCAGGCCTGCCCGGATTTTTTGCCGGCGGCGACGCACGCGGCGATCGTGGCACGGTGAGCGCCGCCGTGGGCGATGGCCGTATCGCCGCCCAGGCCATCTTCAGCCACCTGCGGGGCCAGGACGCGCCACGACCGTCCGAGCGCGCGGTGGCCGACATCGGCCATATCAACCTGCATTACTACGAGCCGCATCCACGCCAGGAGGTCGAGGTACTGCCGCCCGCCGACCGGGTCAGCCACAAGGAGGTGGAAGGTGGGTTCGATTCCACCCAGGCCGCAGTCGAGGCCAAGCGCTGCCTGTCCTGCGGCAACTGCATGGCCTGCGACAACTGCTGGACCTACTGTCCGGACGCCTCGGTGCTGAAGACCAAGGACCTGGCCACGGACGGCAGTCATTATGTGTTCGACTACGACTACTGCAAGGGTTGTGGTGTATGCGCGCGCGAATGCCCCACCGGCTACATCGTCATGCGCCCGGAGCTGTGAAGCCGGACCGGAGCTTGCGCGGGCACCCGCCGGAGTGTCGCGCATGAGCTGGTTGATCCGTGCCCGGGTCTGGTGGCAGGGCACAGGCCGGACCGGACCGGTCGACGACATCGGTCGCGCCCGCGCGCTCATTGCCGCCGTCGATGCCGGCGGAATACCGCTCGACCCGGCCCGTGTCCGCGCTGTGGCCGAAGGACTGGGTCTGGAGGTGTCGCGCCAGGCACCGGTGGAAGACACGCTCCGCCGCATCCGCGCCGCCCTGGCGCGGACAGTGGATTATCCTAGAAACGGCAGTTGACCGCTTATTTACCCTTGAGATGTCTGATCCTTAAACTCAGTTGAAACGCAAAACATGGCGGAAACCCAAGCCAGGCTCCGCCTGGCACCCTCACCCTACCCTCTCCCATTGGGAGAGGGT
>CAZOZD010000082.1:3587-8920 GCA_964584195.1 uncultured Burkholderiales bacterium | reverse complement strand
TCGAGGACATCCGCACCCACCTCAAGGAAGGCGACACCGTCGAGGCGATGATCATCAACATCGACCGCAAGAACCGCCAGGTCAACCTGTCGATCAAGCAGAAGGACGCCGCCGAACAGGCCGACGCCATGCAGAAGCTGGCGGCCGAGCAGTCCACCGGCACCACCAACCTCGGTGCCCTGCTCAAAGCCAAGCTCGTCAGCAAGAACGCCGAGTCCTGAGCCAGGCACGTTGAGGAAACGGCATGACCAAGTCCGAACTGATCGCCCGCCTGGCCGAACGCCACCCGCAACTGGTGGCGGCCGATGCCGAACTGGCGGTCAAGACCATCCTCGACGCCATGACCCAGAGCCTGGTCGATGGGGAGCGCATCGAGATCCGCGGTTTCGGCAGCTTCAGCCTGAACTACCGGCCGCCGCGGGTCGGACGCAACCCCAAGACCGGCGAGAGTGTGGCCGTGGCCGGCAAGCATGTGCCACACTTCAAGGCCGGCAAGGAACTGCGTGACCGGGTGGACTACCACGACTGATCCGGACAAGGCGCACGCTCGCGTCTCACAGCAATGGCCAACTCAAATTCGCGGCGCCGGCAACGGCGCCGTTTTTTTCGGGATCCAGGATGAAGCCTCCCCGCATATTCGTGCAGATCGCCAGCTACCGCGACCCGGAATGCGCGCCAACGGTCGCCGACCTGTACGCCAAAGCCGCGCATCCCGAGCGGGTATCCATCGGCCTGGTGTGGCAAGCCCGGCCGGAGGACGGCGAGCCGATGCGCTCCGACCAGCCACATGCCGACCAGGTACGCATCTTCCGCATCGCCGCCGAGCACAGCCGGGGCGCCTGCTGGGCCCGCCACCTGGCGCAAAACCTGTGGCAAGGCGAGGATTTCTTCCTCCAGATCGACAGCCACATGCGCTTCGAGCCGGGCTGGGACGCACACCTCCTCGAACAGTGGCAGGCCACCGCCGATCCGCGCGCACTGATCTCATCCTACCCCGCGGCCTACGATCCGCCTGACACCCTGCGTCCATGCGTCACCCGCATGGTGGCCAAAGGCTTCAACCACGACGGCGTGCTGTCCTTCGACAGCAAGATTGTCACCGGTGTCGAAAGCGCCCCGCCGCTGCCCGGCGCGTTCATCTCCGCCGGCTTCCTGTTTGGCCCCACCGCCGCGCTGCGCGAGGTTCCATACGACCCCCTCCTGTATTTCGTCGGCGAGGAAGTGTCGATGGCGGCCCGGCTGTGGACCCACGGCTGGAACCCCTACTCGCCCAACCGGGTGATCCTGTACCACTGGTACCGCAAGAGCGAGCCGCGCCCCCTGCACTGGAGCGACCACCCCGACTGGAGCGCGCACAACCGCCGCGCCGTTCGCCGCATCCGCCACCTGCTCGGCGCCGAATCCTGTGCCGACCCCGAGGCACTGCGCGACCTCGACCGCTACAGCCTGGGGCCAAATCGCAGTCTGGCCGCTTACCAGGAATTTTCCGGCGTCGATTTCGCCGCCCAGTCGCTCAGCCCGCGCGCGCTCAATGGCCCGTTCGAGCGCCTGCCCGGGACAGAATCCATCAACACAAGGTGACCTTATGACCGACCTCAAGACCCGTGCCCTCGCCTATCACGAACAGCCCCGTCCTGGAAAGCTGTCTGTGGAGGCCTCCAAACCCTGCGCCACCCAGGCCGAGCTGTCGCTGGCATACACCCCCGGCGTGGCCGAACCGGTGCGCGCCATCGCCGAGAATCCGGCCGACGCATACCGCTACACCAGCAAGGGCAATCTGGTCGCCGTCATCACCGACGGCACCGCCATCCTCGGCTTGGGCAACCTCGGCCCACTCGCCGCCAAGCCGGTGATGGAAGGCAAGGCCGTGCTGTTCAAGCGCTTCGCCGGCATCGACGTGTTCGACATCGAGGTCGACGCCCCCTCGGTGCAAAGCTTCATCGAGACCGTGGTGAACATCGCCCCCACCTTTGGCGGCATCAACCTGGAAGACATCGCCGCGCCGCACTGCTTCGAGATCGAAGCGGCACTCAAGCAACGCCTCGACATCCCGGTGTTCCACGACGACCAGCACGGCACCGCCGTGGTGATGTGCGCCGGCCTCATCAACGCACTCGACGTACAGGGCAAACGCCTGGAGGACATCCGCCTGGTCTGTCTCGGCGCCGGCGCGGCGGGGCTGGCCTGCATGCGCCTGTTGATCGCCATGGGCGGCAAGAAGGAAAACATGACCCTGGTCGACTCGAAAGGCGTGATCCACGCCGGTCGCACCGACCTGAACACCCACAAGCAGGAATTCGCCCGTGTAACCGAACTGCGTACCCTGGCCGATGCGATGCAGGGCGCCGACGTATTCATCGGCGTATCCGGGCCCAACCTGGTCAGCCGCGAGATGGTGGCAAGCATGGCCGAGCGGCCGATCCTGTTCGCCATGGCCAACCCCGACCCGGAGATCCTGCCGGCCGAGGTCAAGGCCACCCGCGCCGACGCGGTGATGGCCACCGGCCGCTCGGACTTCCCCAACCAGGTCAACAACGTGCTGGGCTTCCCCTACATCTTCCGTGGCGCATTCGACGCCCGCGCCCGGGCCATCACCCAGCCGATGATGATCGCCGCCGCGCGGGCGCTGGCCGACCTCGCCCGCGAGCCGGTGCCCGACGAGGTGCTCGCCGCCTACGGCCTGGACAGGCTCGAATTCGGCCCGGAATACATCCTGCCCAAGCCCTTCGATCCACGCCTGATCGAGCGCATCCCGGCCGCAGTCGCCGCCGCGGCCGGCAGGGGCTAGGGGCTAGGCTCGGGGACGGCAGACAGGAAAGGCCGCGATGCATTACTCACGCACCGAAATGGCCGAAATCCGCCGCCTGCGTCGGCACCTGGCCTTGGCCTGCGCGCTTCTGGTCGTCATCCTGACCGGCTCCTTCCTTTCCGGCTTCGCCAACGCCTTTATCGAAGCCGGGCCGGGCGGGCAGAACCCGAGCGACGCGGGCATGCGGGCCGGCGAGGTGCTGGCTGGCCCGACGTCTGGTCGGTAAGCGCCTATTTCAGTAGGGAACATCCCCCGCGCCAAATTGCGCTATACTTGATTATTTTACTCAACTTTGAACGGACCGATCATGGAACTCGAACTCACTGGCAATGGCTACCTCGTCGATCCCTCCATCTGGACGGAGGAGGTCATGCACGAACTCGCGCGCCTGGACGACAACTTCGAACTGACCGACGAGCATGTGAAATACATCCGCTCGGCGCGCGAGATCTACAGTGAAACCCAGGCCGTGCCGCCCATTCGCGAATTCGCCAAGATCCATGGCATGGACCGCAAGGCCCAGCCGCTCTACGACCTGTTCCCGCGCGGCCCCATGAAGATGATCACCAAATATGGCGGCCTGCCCCAGCCGACCGGCTGCGTCTGACCCGGATATTTCATCGATAAGCGCAGGATTCCGGACGATTGCATAGACGCAAAACGTCGTGCACTCGTCATGCACTCTTTGTCAGTCGCGAGGCAATGCGTGACCTGATCGACAGCCTACCAAGTCCCCCAGCCATGAGGACCCGCATGCACTAGGAGCCTGTCGGACTTGAACCTGGAACCGGGCCCGATTTCTGGCTCGAGGGCGGATTTGCACAATATTTAGGCAAAAACGGGCAATTATTGTGTCTATCAGCTCGATTTTTGGTGCATTTCCCCTACTTTTAGGTTCACTGGACGGATTTCGGGCGCAACACGGCCATGCGTTTCAAATTCCACGCCAGGCATACCAGGGTCCATTCGTTCTTCACGTTGGCCAATCCACGCAGCATGAACTGCCGGAACTTCATCACGGATTTGATGATGCCGAACACCGGTTCGACCGTCTGCTTGCGCAACGCGTAGGTCTCTTTGCTGGCGCGGGTCTTCAGGGCGTGTTTCATCTGTTCCACCCGGCTCGTGCCTTCAGGCAAGGGCTCGGGCTCAGCGAAGCGCTCTGACCAGTGCGGGTGGTGGCTTTCCCGTGCCACGGCAATCAGGGGGGTGATGTTGGCGTCGTGGCAGGCTTCAACGTTGTGTTCACTGTAGTAGCCGGTGTCAGCCAGCAGGGTGTCGGGGGCATTGAGCCCTTCGGGTAGGGCCTGGATCTGTTCCAGGATGGGTTCGACTTGCTGCTTGTCGTTGGCGGCCTGGCTCACTTCGGTGGCCAGCACCAGCATCGTTTCGGTGTCCACGGCGGCCTGGGCGTTGTAGCACTGCTCGAAGCCCTGGCGGGTTTTCATGATCCGGGATTCATCGTCGGTGAGGTTGACCTGGTCTTCGGCACGCGGGGTTTCGCTGGGTGGGGTGGGCGCTTTGCCCCGGGGCTTCTGGCCACTCACTTCCTTTTCTTCCCGCGCCTTCATCTTGGCGTCGAATTCGGCCTTCTCGCGGGCGTAGCGTTCCTTGGCTCGGGCTTCGATCTTGGCCTTGGCCTCGGCGATGGCGCTGAGCTGGGTTTCCCGCCGGGCGATCTCGTCGGGGACGCTGAGTCCCTCCGGCAAGCTCTGGTCGGCCTTCTCGGCCAGGGCGAGGAGTTCTTCGACCTCAAGCTTCAGTTGGGCTTCCAGCTTTTCGGCATGGCCATAGGACAGGGCACTGTGCCGGCTGGCGTTGGCGTGAATCTTGGTACCGTCGAGGCTGACGGTGCCAAACTTGGAGAGTTGGTTGGCTTGGGCAATCTCAAGAACCTGAACGAAGATCGCCTGAAAGGCCTCGCCGAAGCGGCGCCGGAAGGTGGCCAGGGTGTCGTGGTCAGGATGCCGGTTGCAGGCGAGGTAGCGGAAGGCGACCGAGTCGTAGGTGGAGAGCTCAATCTTGCGGCTGGAGAAGACGCCGGTGGCGTAGCCATAGATGAGCAGGCTCATCAGGTTGGCGGGGTGGTAGGCCGCGCTGCCACGGCCAGCATAGGCGCGTTCAAGTTCGCTGAGGTCGAGGCCTTCGACGACGTTGGCGATGTACCGGGCCAGGTGGTTCTCCGGCAGCCATTCTTGCACCGAGGGCGGAAAGAGAAAGGGAACGTCCCGGTTGATCGGCAGAAATTTGCTCATCGGTGCATCTCGACTTGGGATGCCTCCATTTTACGCGAGGGCAGAGGGGAAAGTCCGACAGGCTCCTAGCCAACCGGCGCGGCCTCAACGCCGCCCTCGACCACGCCTGGCGCCAGTGCCTGCGCGCCGCCACGCCACTGGCCCTGATCATGGCCGACGTCGATCATTTCAAGGATTACAACGACGCCCTTGGCCATCAGGCCGGCGACCAGTGCCTGGCCACCCTCGGCCGCATCCTGCGCGAATGCTGCCGCCGCCCGGACGATCTC
>CAZOZD010000082.1:0-3506 GCA_964584195.1 uncultured Burkholderiales bacterium | reverse complement strand
AAGATCCAGGCCGAGCTGGCCCGGCATGCCCTGCCCCACCCCGCCTCGCCGCACCAGAGACTCACCGTGTCGATGGGCGTGGTCGCCGAGGTACCCGAGTCCGGACGCGACGTTGCGCTGTTGCTGGCCGAGGCCGACCGCCGCCTGTATGCCGCCAAGCACGACGGTCGCAACACCTACCGCAATGCCTGATCCATCCGCGAGATGAACATGAACGAAACCATTGGCACATTCCGGGATCCGCGCGCCGAGGCCGAGGTTGAAAGCCTGACCCTGCGTTTCTCGCCCAGCTCCCTGCCGATCAAGCAGCGTTGGCGCAACAACGGCCTGTCGGCCGACTTTCTCGCCGACTACGTGGCCACATTCTTCCCCCGCGTCGAGGCCGATCCGGCCTCGGAAGCCCGCCGTGGCGCGATCAGCGGCGCAGTGAAGTACATCGCCAACGAGCTTCTTGAAAACGCCATGAAGTACAGCGCCGAGGTCAGCGGCCGCTCCATTTCGATGCTCCTGCAACTCGACCACGAAGGCATCGCCTTCTGGCAGGCCAACACCACCGAGGCCGGACAGTGCGCCCGCTTCCGTGCCTTCGTGACCCGCCTGGGTGAATCCGATCCGGGCCAGTTCTATCTCAAACAGCTCGAACGCAGTGCCGAAGGCAGCGGTTCCGGACTCGGCTTCCTCACCATGATCAACGACTACAACGCCCGTCTGGCCTGGCGTTTCGAGGACCAGGCCGAAGGCCTGGTGACCGTCACCACGCATGTATACCTGACGATCTGACCGCGCCCGCGCGCCGTCACCCGTCCCACCCCGACAAGGAACCTGCCCCATGGAAACCCTCATTCAGGACGAGCTCTACTCGGTCGGCTATGACCGCGATAGCGGCACGATTCAGCTCAAGGGCACCCTCCGCCTCAACGGCAGCGAGGAGTACGCCCCGATCATGAACCTGCTCAGCCAGGCCCTCGACCAGCACCCGGTCCTCCTGCTCGACCTGCACGGACTCGAATTCCTCAACAGCTCCGGCATCGCCACCCTGTCGCGCTTCGTCATCGACTGCCGCAACCGCAAGACCGTCGCACTCACCCTGCGTGGCAACAAGTCCGTCGCCTGGCAGGGCAAGTCGCTGATCAACCTGCAACGCCTGATGCCCGCACTCAGCCTCGAACTGGTCTGACTCTCCCCCGCCATCATGTCTGCCGTGCGAGGCCCGTCCCCCTCCCTGTTCGACGGTCTGGCCGCCAAGCAGGCGGTCGTCACCCTGCTCATCGCCCTCGGTTTCGGCCTGCTCGGCAGCCTGGTCGAGCTGTTCCTCGACTTGCGCTCGACCCGCGCCGAGATCGGCGCCAACATGCAGCGCATCCTCGAACTGACCCGGCCATCCGCCGCCGAGGCCGCCTACCTGCTCAACGAACAGCTGGCCCAGCGGGTGGTGAGCGGCCTGGCCGGCTATACGGCGGTCCGTTCGGTGGAACTCAGCGACGATTCCGGCCTGCCGCTCGCCCGCGATGCCGGGGAGCCACCGCCCGAGCCCGCCGGCTGGCTGGCCGAGCGCCTGTTCGGCGACCTCACCCGGCACGGCATCAACCTCGAACACGAGGGCCGCCCGGTCGGCCGCCTCGATCTCAGCCTGTCGCCCGACGCCATGGCCCAAGGCTTCCTCGGCCGGGTCCACTTGCTTGCGGCGGGCAGCCTGGCCCGCGCATTCGCCATCAGCCTGCTGGTAGTGCTGGTGTTCTACGCCACCATCATCCGCCCGCTCAGCCGCCTGTCCCGCGAGGTGAGCGGCATCGACCCCGCCCGGCCCGGCGCCGCGCCCCTGCCGCCAGCCACCGGCCACCACCGCGATGAGATTGGCCGCCTCATCGCTGCCTTCAACCGCCTGATGAGCGAGTTCCAGCGCGGCCTGGACCAACGCGACGAGGCCGAGCGCGGCCTGACCCGGCTCACCCAGGAACTGGAGGAACGGGTCGAACAGCGTACCCGGGCGCTGGCCGCCGCCAAGCAGGAAATCGAGACGCTCAACCGCAAGCTGGCGGCCGACAACCAGCGCATGAGCGCCGAGCTGGACGTCAGCCGCAAGCTGCAACGCATGATCCTGCCCACCCCGGACGAACTGACCGATCTGCCCGGGCTGGATGTGGCCACCTACATGGAATCGGCCAACGAGATCGGCGGCGACTATTACGACATCCTGCGCGATCACGACCGGCTGCGCATCGGCATCGGCGACGTCACCGGCCACGGACTGGAATCCGGGGTGGTGATGCTGATGACGCAAAGCGCGGTGCGCACCCTGATGACCCGCCAGGACCACGATCTGTCGCGCACGCTGTCGGTGCTCAACCGTACCCTGCACGACAACGTCCGCCGCATGGGCAGCGACAAGCATCTCACCCTGGCCCTGCTCGACTACCAGTCCCGCCCCGGGGGCGGCGTGCTGCGCATCGGCGGCCAGCACGAATCGCTGCTCCTGGTCCGCGCCGGCGGCAAGCTGGAAATCATCGACACCGTCGATCTCGGCATGCCGCTCGGCCTGATCGACGACGTCGATCCCTATTGCGGCGAAACCGAGGTCACCCTGGCGCCGGGCGACATCGCCGTGCTCTATACAGACGGCATCACCGAAGCCGCCAACCTCGAACACAAGCTGTATGGCCTGCCCCGCCTATGCGAAGTGATCGTCGCCCACCGCGCCGAGCCGGCCGAGGCCATCCGCCAGGCAGTGGTGAACGACGTCATGCGCCACATCGGCACGCAGACCATTTACGACGACCTCACCCTGATCGTACTCAAGCAAAAGGAGTACACACCATGAAATCGCGCGCCCTCCTGTTCGTGTTCCTGTCCCTGCTGGCCCAATTCGGCCTTGCCGCCCCGCCACGCTACCAGGTGGGCGTCGAGGAACTCGACTACTACCCGGTCTACGCCGTGCGGCAGGGCCAATACGTCGGCGCCGCGCGCGAGATCCTCGACGCATTCGCCGCCGACCAGGGCATCGCCTTCACCTACCAGCCCATGCCCATCACCCGCCTCACCACAGAGCTGGTCAACGCCGGCATCGACTTCAAGTTCCCCGACAATCCCCACTGGGCCAAGGATCTTCGCCAGGGCAAGCACATCGCCTACAGCCAGGGCGTCATCGCCTACATCGATGGCGTCATGGTGCGCCCGGACCGGCTCGGTCGCGGCCTGGCCGGCTTCACCACCCTCGGCACGGTCACCGGCTTCACCCCCTACGCCTGGCTCGAAACGCTCAAGGCCGGCAAGACGCGGCTGGTTGAAAACCCGCAGATGCGCGCCCTGCAACGCCAGGTCCTGGCCGGCCGGGTCGACGGCGCATACGCCAACGTCGCGGTCGCCAACCACATCCTCGAACACGACCTGAAACTCCCCGGCGCGCTCAAATTCGACGCCGGCCTGCCCCACACCCGCGGCGAATACTATCTGTCCAGCGCCCGCCATCCCGAGCTCGCCGCCGAGTACGAGCGGCGCATGAGTGGCGA
>CAZOZD010000081.1:0-8996 GCA_964584195.1 uncultured Burkholderiales bacterium | reverse complement strand
CCAGGATGGTGGCCACCGGACCGCGGCCCTTGTCCAGGCGGGATTCGATGACCACGCCCTTGGCCAGGCTGTCCACCGGCGCCTTCAGTTCCAGCACCTCGGCCTGCAAGAGCACCGCGTCGAGCAGGGCGTCGATGCCCTTGCCGGTCTTCGCGGAGACGTCGACGAACTGGGCGTCGCCGCCCCACTCCTCGGGCACCACGCCTTCGTTGGAGACTTCCTGGCGGATTTTTTCTGGATTGGCTTCCGGCTTGTCGATCTTGTTCACCGCCACCACGATCGGCACGTTGCCGGCCTTGGCGTGGTGGATGGCTTCACGGGTCTGCGGCATGACACCGTCATCGGCAGCCACCACCAGAATGACCAGGTCGGTGACCTTGGCGCCGCGTGCGCGCATCGCCGTGAATGCCTCGTGGCCGGGCGTATCGAGGAAGGTGATCATGCCGCGCGGCGTCTCGACATGATAGGCGCCGATGTGCTGGGTGATGCCGCCCGCTTCGCCAGCCGCGACCCGTGCGGTACGGATGTAGTCGAGCAGCGAGGTCTTGCCATGGTCGACGTGGCCCATGACGGTGACCACGGGCGCACGCGGCATGAGCTCGGCTTCCTTGTGCTCGCCGGTTTCCTCCAGATAGGCCTCGGGGTTGTCGGTCGGCGCCGGCTTGGCGACATGGCCCATTTCCTCGACCAGAATCATGGCGGTGTCCTGGTCAAGCACCTGGTTGATGGTGACCATGGAGCCCATCTTCATCAGCACCTTGATCACCTCGGTGGCCTTCACCGACATCTTGTGGGCGAGGTCGGCCACGGTGATGGTTTCCGGAACCAGCACCTCCTTGATCACCGGCTCGGAAGGCGGGGTGAACTGGCCGCCGGCCTGTTCGCTCTTTTGCCTGGCCTTGCGTGCCCGCCAGCCGCCTTCCGACTCCAGCGAACCTCGCAGCTTGATGCCCTTCTTGCCCGCAGCCTCCTCGACCTTGCCCTTCTTCGGCGCAGCCTCCTCGACCTTGCCCTTCTTCGGCGCGGCCTTATCGGTCTTCACCTTCGGCTTTTCGGCCTCGGCCGGACGCTTCGCCACCACCGTCTTGGCCTCGCCAGCCTGGGCCGGAGTCGCTTCGGCAGCGACGGCCTCACCGGCGCGGCCTTGTTCCTCGGCCAGCCTCCGGGCGGCTTCGCGCTCCTGCTTGGCCTTCAGCTCGGCTTCCTGGATGGCGCGCAACTCGGCCTGGCGGCTTGCCTCCTGGGCTCGCACCTGCTGTTCCTCGGCATCGATCACCGAGACCGGCTCCGGCGCCGGAGTGACTTCCGCCAGCGGGGCAGGCTCGGCGGGCACCGGCTCGGTGGATGCGTCACGCTTGACCAGCACCCGTTTCTTGCGCACCTCGACCTGGATGGTACGCGTCTTGCCGGTGGTGCTGTCGGCGGTCTTGATCTCGGTGGTCTGCTTGCGGGTCAGCGTGATCTTGCCCTTGGGTGCCTTGGCGCCATGCTTGTCACGCAGGTAGTCCAGCAGACGGGCCTTGTCCTGATCGGAGAGCGGGTCGCCCGGTCCTTTTACGGCCACACCGGCGGCACGCAGCTGCTCGACCAGCAGGGCGGCCTCGACCTTGAGTTCGTTGGCGAATTGTTCGACGTTCATGTAATCCTCTTATTCCCCGCCAACCGCCAGCATGGGCGCGCGCGCGGCCATGATCAGCTCGCGGGCGCGGGCATCATCCATGCCGGTCAGTTCGACCAGCTCGTCGACAGCAAGATCGGCCAGATCCTCCGCCGTTTTGACACCCTTGTCGGCGAGCTGGCCGGCCATTTCGGCGTCCATCCCGGCGACGGTCATCAGGTCGGTCGCCAGCCGCTCCACCGTCTCCTCGCGGGCGATGGCCGCGGTCAGCAGCGCATCGCGGGCACGGGCCCGCAACTCATTGACCGAATCCTCATCAAAGGCCTCGATCTCCAGCATTTCATGCAGTGGCACATAGGCGACCTCTTCCAGGGTGGAGAAGCCCTCCTCGACCAGAACATCCGCCACGTCCTCGTCGACGTCGAGCTTGTCCATGAACAGCTGGCGGATCGAGGCGATCTCGACTTCTTTCTTCTCCTCCGCCTCGGTCTCGGTCATGATGTTGATCTGCCAGCCGGTCAGCTCGGAGGCCAGGCGCACGTTGAGACCGCTGCGACCGATGGCGTTGGCGAGCTCGTTTTCGTCGACCACCACGTCCATGCTGTGCTTTTCCTCGTCGACGACGATGCTGGACACCTCGGCCGGGGCAAGCGCATTGATCACGAACTGGGCCGGATCGGCCGACCACAGCACGATGTCGACACGTTCACCATTGAGCTCGTTGGTGACCGCGGTCACCCGGGTACCACGCACGCCGATGCAGGAGCCTTGCGGGTCGACACGCGGATCGTTCGACTTGACCGCAATCTTGGCCCGGATACCGGGATCGCGCGCCGCGGCCTTGATCTCGATCAGTCCCTCCTGGGCCTCGGGCACTTCCAGCTCGAACAGTTTGATGATGAATTCCGGCGCGGTGCGCGACAGGATGAGCTGGGGGCCACGACCGCCACGCTCGACGCGGATCAGGCAGGCGCGCACCCGGTCGCCGACGCGCAGGTTTTCCTTGGGAATCATCTGGTCGCGGGCGAGCAGACCCTCGATGCGGCCCGACTCGACGATGGCGTTACCGCGCTCCATGCGCTTGATGGTGCCGAACACCAGGGTTTCCTCGCGCGCCAGGAAATCGTTCAGCACCTGCTCACGCTCGGCGTCGCGGATTTTTTGCAGGATCACCTGCTTGGCGGCCTGGGCGCCAATGCGACCGAAGAAATCAACCGCCTCGACCGGCTCCTCGATGTATTGCCCGACCTCGATGTCGGACTGGATCTCGCGTGCCTCGAAGAGCAGGTACTGGCGGTCCGGATGCTCCAGGCCAGCCTCGTCGGGCAGCACCTCCCAGCGCCGGAAGGCCAGGTATTCGCCGCTCTTGCGATCGATGGCGACACGAATCTCGACATCCTCGTCGAAGCGCTTCTTGGTGGCCTGCGCCAGCGCCGCTTCCAGGGCGCCGAACACCACTTCCAGTTCCACATTCTTTTCACGCGCCAGCACATCCGCCAACAGCAACACTTCCCGACTCATCGAACCCTCCGGGCAACCCATCAAATATTCGGCACGAGACGAGCCGACTCCACGTCGGCCAGGGCAATGTCGACCACGCCCCCGTCCATGTCCAGACTCAACACACCGGCCTCGACCCCATTCAGCCGGCCGACGAATTTCTTGCGCCCGTCCAGCGGCAGGCGCAACCTCACGGTCACCTTCTCGCCGGCGAAGCGGATGAAGTCGGCCTCCTTCACCAGGGGCCGGTCCAGCCCCGGCGAGGACACCTCCAGACGGGCGTAATCGACGTTCTCCACCGCGAACAGGCGGGTCAGCTGATTGCTCACCCGCACGCAATCCTCGATCCCCACCCCATCGGGCTTGTCGATGTACAGACGCAGCAGGCCCCGGCCGACGCGTTCCAGCGCCACCAGTTCATAGCCCATGCCGGCCAGGGTGGTTTCGATCAATGCTTGCGTATCCATGACGCCACAAATAAAAAATGGGCGCAGCGCCCATCCGTAAAACCATTGAATAATAACAAACTCCGGCGCCCAGCAAAAGTGCCCGTGGTGGCGGCCCTCGTTTCAGTCCGGGAAAGCCCGGGTAAAGTTCGGCGCCGCATGGCCGATAAACCCTATCCGCCCCTGAATAACGACCACGAACATCGCACATGGATGCCAGCCAACAGCGCCTGACCCTGCTGCTGTTCGCCAGCCCCGACTGGCGGGTGCGCCTGTTCGCGCTCGACGACGACTGGCGCATGTACCGCTACCCCGAGCCGGACGACTCCGGCCTGGCACGCGACATCGCCCGCTATCTGCAGACCGCGCCGGTCATCGCCTTTCCCGAACAGCGCGCCAAGGCCACCCAGGCGCTGTGCGAGGCATTGCGCGACAAGCCGGTCAACCGCGACATGCAATCCGAGCGCAAGCTGCGCCGCCTGCGGCACACGCTGCGGCTGTCCGGCATCCATCACCCCTATGTCCTGCCCCACCCGGCCGCGGTGAGCCATCTCGGTGTACCCTATGTCGAGCTCGACGACGGTTTCCGTGCCTATGCCGTGGGCGAACTGGCGCCACAGAAGGAAGTACGCGGCAGCGAGGCCTGAACCCGTCTATGCTGGAAACATTCCCCCAGCCAAGGCCACGCGCGATGATGCGATCGATCCACGCTCTGCCCGGCGCACTCGTTGCGCTGGCCCTGTCCACCCCCATCCTGGCGGCGCCCACAGACATGCGCGAGGGCCTGTGGGAAATCAGCACCCGCATGGAAATGCCGGCCATGCCCGGCCTGCCCAAGGGCATGGCACTGCCCGCCACCACCCTGCGCCATTGCTACACCGCACAGGACATCCAACAGGGTCGCAACCTGGCGCCTGAAAACGACCCCGGCTGCAAGCTGTTGCACTCGAAACAAAGCGGGGCGCGCTTCAGCTGGGCAATGGAATGCAGGGGCGCCTCCCCCAGCCGGATCGAGGGCGAGGGCACCTGGACCCGCGATCGCTTCGACATGAAGCAGACCATCCGCTTTACCAGCGGCGAGATGAAGGGGCAGACCATGACCAGCCAGGTCAGCGGCCGCCACCTGGGCAAGTGCGAGCCTGCGCGGCGGTGAGTCTCAGCCCGCCGCCAGGACGGCGATCCAGAGCGGCAGGGTGAGCATGAACAGCAGGCTGGACCAGCCGGCAGTGAGCGCAGCGGCGCGCACGTCGAGCTGGAAACGGTCGGCGAATGCGGCCGCCATGATCATGGTCGGCATCGCCACTTCGAGGATGGCCGCCACCTGGGCGTCGGCCAGGGGTTCGAACAGGGACCGTGCCAGCATCCAGACCAGGAATGGCGCCAGCAACAGCTTCACCGCCACCGCCACCATGACCGGCGCGGTGGGGCGCAGCCGGCCCCATGGAATCGACAGGCCCAGCGCGAACAGCATGATCGGGATGGTGGCCTGGCCCATGAACTGTGCCGCCTTGACCAGCGGCGTCACATCGATGCCGGCGAAGTTGACCGCGAAGCCGAGCACGAAGCCCCACACCGGCGGCAGGGTGAGCACGGTGCGGAACAGACTGACGCCCTGGCCGCCCTCGTGGCCCAGACGGGTGGCGATCCACACCCCCAGGGTCCACAGCAGCGGCGTCGAGGCCAGCACGTCGGCGAAGGCCGCATAGGCCCCGCCCTGGGCGCCATACAGGAAGGTCAGTGTGGGGTAGCCCATGAACAGCACGTTGGCGAAACTCCCGGCGAGCAGGATCGCCGCCCGGGTCTCGCGCGACAGGCCCTGCCCGAGTGGCGAGTGGAACAGCAGCAGGTACAGCAGGGCCGCGCTGGCGAGAATTCCGGCGGCGGTGAGCAAGGGCACCGTGAGCAGTTGCGGCGTGATCACCGCCTGCGCCGAGAGTGCGAAGAACAGGGGCGGCGCGAACACGTCCACCACCAGGCGGTTGAGCTGCACGCGCAGGGTCGCGGCCGGGAAGGCCGGACGATAGCGGGTCCACAATCCGCCCGCCGCGACCAGCGCGGCGATCGGCAACCACACCTGGAGCAACAGGTCGACCAGGAAGTCGCCGCTCACCGCGCGCCTCCGCAATCAGGACTCAGCCGCACAGCCGGCATACACTCATCAGCATCATGTCCTTGGCCGCGCCATCCAGACGCGGCAGGGCACGCTTGAGCCGACGGCCGTCGTCGACCTGGCCGGTGGCCACCAGCAGCAGCGCGAGGAGCATGGGCGGCACCGATTCCGCTTGCGCGACCTCAGCCATGAAGCCCGGGAAAGCAGCGATCTCGCCCGTCTGTCCGGCCTGCTCGAAGCCCATGCGCCAGCCATCGCCCTGAGCCGCCAGGAAAATCTGCCCCCCCTCGGCGAGATGCCAGCATTCGCCTCCGTCCGGCCGGTCTTCGGCGCGCGCCACCATGGAGCCGAAAAAATCCGGCAAGGCCGCCGCGACACCGCCGGGCAGGCGGGCCAGTTGCGTGCACAGACGGCGCAGATCGCCGGCGTCGAGGGCCGCCGTCATCGGTTCGGCCAATCCGCCGCGCCCAGCGGCATGAAGCAGAACGCGAAACGCCCCTGGCTGAAGCTCAGCATCAGGGTCGCACCCCGGCTTTGCGCATACTCGACCCAACCCGGGATCGCGCAGCCCCGATGGCATTCGGAGACGCCGCCGGGAGACTCCAGATCGCGCTCGCGGTCGTAAAACGACAACAACATGTTTTCGCCCAGAAGATGCCCGGCCACGGCCTCCGCCAGCGTGCGGCAGGCCTCGAAATCCAGTCCGAGCGCATCGGCGTCGATGTGCAATGTGTTCATGGCGGCGGATGATAGCAATTCCACGTCATTCGCCGCTGCCGGCCTAAACAAAACCCAACTATCATGTTCCCATGAGCCCCACCCCCGCACACCCCGGCCGGCGCGTGGTTCCGGCCGCACTGGCCGTCCTGTCCGGCCTCGTTCTCGCCGGCGCGAGCGGGCGCGGGCTGGCCGATGCGCCGGAACACCTGCTGCGCGAACGCATCACCGCCTACCTCGCCGCGACCCCGGTGGAAAGCTTCCGCATCGCACCCTCGGCATTGAGCGACGATCCGCGTGACGACTTCTATTTCGTCATCGATGTGCGCAATCCGGACGAATTTGCCCTCGCCCGCCTGCCGGGCGCGGTCAACCTGCCCTATCAGGAATTGCTCGCGCGCATCGACCGGCTGCCTGCCGACCGCGCCACGCCGATCCTGCTCTATTGCGACGCCGCGCTGCGCGCCACCCAGGCCTTGCAGGGTCTGCGCCTGCTCGGCTACGACAATGTCTGGTACCTCAACGGCAGCCTGCCGCGCTGGATCGCCGAAGGCCGGCCGGTGGAGCGTGACCGGCCATGAATGCATTGTGGCGCGTCTGCCTGTGCTGGATGTTCGCCGCAGGGCTGTCGCTCGTCGCCGCGCCGGGGCTCGCCCAGACCGTGGCCGCCGCCCGCGACGGCCCCACGGTACCCCTGTACTTCTTCTGGTCCCTGACCTGTCCGCACTGCACCGAAGCGCATCCGCACGTGCTCGCCATCCCCGGTGCGCGCCCCTGGGTCGAACTCCATGCGCTGGAACTTTCCCGCCAGCCGGCCAACGTCGCCCGTTTCGAACAGATGGCCCGGGCGACCGGGCAGGCCGCGACATCGGTGCCCGCCTTCGTGTTCTGCGGCGAGATGCACGTCGGCTGGCGCGATGACGCCACCACCGGCGCATTCATCCGCCAGCGCCTGGATGCCTGTCGCGGCCGGCTCATGGCCGCCGCACCCTCTGTCAGCTCCGCCGCCGAGGCTGGCAGGACTGAAATCGAACCGGCATCGGCGCCGAATCCGGCCATCCTCGGCGGCATCGATCCCGGCCAATGGTCCCTGCCCGCGCTCACCCTCATCCTCGCCGGCCTGGACGCATTCAACCCCTGCGCGTTCTTCGTGCTGCTGTTCCTGCTCTCGATGATGGCGCACCAGCGTGACCGCCGTCGCATGGCGCTGATCGGCGGGGTGTTCGTGCTGGTGTCCGGGCTCATGTATTTCGCATTCATGGCGGCCTGGCTCAACGTGTTCCAGCTGTTCGGCCACCTCGCCTGGGTCACCCTCGCCGCCGGCGCCCTGGCGGTTCTGGTGGGAGCGATCAACATCAAGGACTACTTCCTGTTCGGCGCCGGGCCCAGCCTGTCGATCCCCGAAGCGGGCAAGGCCGACCTGTTCCGCCGCGTACGCGGCCTGCTCAATGCCGAGCGCCTGCCCGCCATGCTCGCCGCCACCCTGTTCCTCGCCATTGCCGCCAATTTCTACGAACTGCTCTGCACCGCCGGCTTCCCCATGGTCTACACCCGCCTGCTCACCCTGGCCGAGCTCAGCCCCGCCGCCCGTTACGCCTACCTCGCCGCATACAACCTCATCTACGTCACCCCGCTCGCCCTCATCGTCTGGCTATTCACGCGCACCCTCGGCGCGCGCAAGCTCTCCGAACGCGAAGGCCGCCTGCTCAAGCTGATGTCCGGCCTGATGATGCTCGGCCTCGGCCTGTTGCTGCTCGTCGCCCCCCGACTCATCAGTCAGATCGGGGTCGCATTCGCGCTGATGGGCTTCGCCGTCGGCGTCACATGGTTCGCCGCCCGACGCGATCGGGGCTGAAAGCGGCCCGCCATTTTTTCATCCAGCTGTGGTACATAAATCCCAGCCCCACCCGTTGCTTGCCCGAAAACTGTGCGGCCCCGCGTCTAACCGGGGCCGCAGCCATGCCATGAGGAGTACACGATGGACCTGAACGTATTCTCCACCGCCGTCCAGAATGCCTTGGGAGCAAACCTGCCGACCATCCTTGCCGCGATCGGCATCCTGATCGTCGGTTATGTGCTGGCCCTGGTCGTGCGCGCTGCCATGCGCAAGGTACTGGCCATGGCCAAGCTCAATAGCCTGGTCGGCGAATCCGTCGGCAAGACCCTCGACATCGAGTCATTCGTCGCCATGGCGGCATTCTGGCTGGTCCTGCTGGCCACCCTGCTGGGCGTGTTCAGCACCCTCAAGCTGGACCAGCTCTCCGGCCCCTTCGCCGAGATGATGGCCCAGATCCTCAACTACCTGCCGCATCTGCTCGCCGGCGGCGTGCTGCTGGTGGTGGCCTGGGCCCTCGCCAGCGCGGTGCGGGCCATCGCCAACCGGGCGCTCAATGCCACTGAATGGGATGAAAAACTGGTCGAACACGCCGGCATGAAGCCGCTCGGCGACAACGTCGGCCACGTCCTGTTCTGGCTGGTGATCCTGCTGTTCCTGCCGGCGATCCTGGGTGCGCTGCAACTGGAAGGCATGCTCGATCCGGTACGCAACATGCTCGACCAGACCCTGGCCATGCTGCCGAAGATCTTTGCGGCGCTGATGATCCTG
>CAZOZD010000080.1:4277-9085 GCA_964584195.1 uncultured Burkholderiales bacterium | reverse complement strand
AAGACGCTCGGAGAGGAAGAAGGCGATCGACAGTGCCGACAACAGCGACAGCAGCAGCGCCAGGGTCATGGACAGGCCATACAGCCGCTTCAGACCAAGCCGGGAGATGGCGAGCTGCTGATATTCGCGATGCGCGGCATCGACGCTCAATGCGTCCAGGGACAGTTTTTTCGACACCGCCTGGGTGATCTGCAACAGGCGCATGCTTTCGGTCAGGCTGATGACGTTGACCGGCACCACCACCCGCACCCGCAAGGTGCCTTCGTCGTCATTTCCCTCGGTGCGCGACCAGGGCTGTTGCAGCTTGGCCTGCCAGATCGCGGCGCGGTCCGGCGGGCGCGGCACCAGTGCGGTCTTGTCGGCAGAGGCAAAACCGAGCAGGCGGCCGTCGATGTCGAACAGGGCCACCTCCTGGGCGCCGGCCGCCTCGCGCAGATCGTCCAGGCGACCAGCCTGCAAGGAAGGCTGCAGCAGGGCGAGCTGATGGCCAAGTGCCTCGCCCTTTTTCACCAGATCCAGTTCCAGATGTTCGAGCGCCGAACGCCCCAGCGACAGGCCGCTCTCCAGAGCCGATTCCATGCGCACGTCGAACCAGGATTCGATCGATTTGAGCAGGAACTGCACCGACACCGCGTAGATGATCAACCCCGGAACCAAGGCCATGAGCCCGAACGCCCACACCATGCGGGTGGTCAGGCGCGCCCCGAACACCCCGGCCTTGACCCGTCGCCACAGGCCATGCACCTGATAGGCCGTGACCCCGGCCAGAACCAGCACCGCCAGGGCGGTCAGGCCGAGCAGGGCGGGAAAATTGCCGGCGAAGAAATCGGTGTTGGCGGCCGCCAGGGCCAGCAGGACGATAAACAGACCACCAAGCGTCAGACTGCCGAGAACCAGATAGAACATGGGCGTGTCGGCTCGGCGGCGTTCAGGGCCGGAAGGTCCATTCCCGCCACCCGGAATCGAGGTCCCAGCGGCTCGATGTGATGGCGTTGACCTGCAATGGCTTGGGCAGCTGGCCGGTGTCGAGAACCATCCGCACCCGGGCCCGGTAGGACTGGCCACGGCTGAGCTGGTGCCGTTCCAGCACGGGCCAGTCGGACAGTTCGCCGAGCGCTTCGAGGGCGGGTTCGATCTGCTCGAACAACTGCACGCGAGTGCCGACCTGGAGACGATACTGGCGCAGCAGGGCGTTGTAATACAGCCTCAGGGTGCGCTCCAGGCTGGTGATGTACTCGGGAAACCAGTATGCGCGCGGCCGTTCGGCCTCGAAATGCTGCACGAAGGTGAGCGGCACACCGCGCTGCAAGGCGTCCTCCAGCGGCGCGGTGAGGCGGATCTCGTATCCGCCGCCAAGCAGGTAGGTCTCATCTCGCGGCTTGAGTTCGACACGCTTGAGCCGGATCAGCTCGCGCGCCAGGACCGGCGCCGGTACCAGGGCGAGCACGGCCAGGGCAAGACTGGCGCGGATGAATTCACGTCTTGACGAATCGGGCATAAAAGAAGCCGTCGTGCTCGCGGGTGGGCAGAAGCTGGCCTTCCTCCACCCAGTCCAGGCCGGCGAAGGCGCCGAGGAGTTCACGGCGGGCGTCGGAATGACGGGCAAGAAAGGACTCGGCCTGGAGCCTGTTCTCTTCCGGGAACAGGCTGCAAGTGGCATAGAGCAATGTACCACCACGCGCCAGCAGCGGCCAGAGCGCATCCAGGAGGCGGGCCTGTTCGCCGGCGAGGCGTCCGATGTCTTCCGGCCGCTTCAACCAGCGGCCGTCGGGGTGGCGGCGCGTCACGCCGGAAGCGGTGCAGGGCGCGTCGAGCAGGATGCGGTCGAACACTCGCCCGTCCCACCAGTCCTCCGGCCGGCCGGCATCGCCGGCCAGGACCCTGGCGCCAAGCCCAAGCCGGGCGAGATTCGATTCGACCCGGGCAAGGCGCTCGCCATCGACGTCCAGCGCGACCAGCTCAATGTCGGCGCGTTCCAGAAGATGCGCACTCTTGCCGCCCGGCGCCGCGCATGCATCGAGCAACCGCTCGCCGGGACGCGGATCGATCAGCTCGGCGGCGAGCTGGGCGCCCAGGTCCTGCACCGACACCTCGCCCTCTGCAAAGCCTGGAATCGCCTCCACCGCAAGCGCACGTTCGAGCGTGAGCGCCCACTCACCCTGATCCCGGAAGGCGATGCCCGCAGCGGCGAGACGGGTGCGGAACTCGGCCGCGCCGGTCCGGCGCCGATGGATGCGCAGGCTCATGGGGGGCAGGTCATTGGCATTGGCGAGGATGTCCTGCCAGTGCTCCGGATAGGCTGCTCGGAGACGCTCGATCCACCAGAGCGGGAAATTCCAGTGCCCCACCGGGTCGGCGGCGGCGCCCGCGTCGAGCGTATCGCGCTGGCGCAGGTAGTTGCGCAGCACGGCGTTGACCAGCCCCTTGGCGCGCGGAGCCAGGCGGCCCGCCTCGCGCACAGCGGCATCGACCACGGCATAGGCCGGGGTGCTGGCACGGCCCAGCTCGAACAGGGCCACCAGCAAGGGGCCGGCGAGGGTGGGGGGCTGCAAGGGCCGGGCCAGCAGCGCGGCGAGGATGTGGCTGAGGCGCCCATACTGGCGCAACACGCCGTAGGCCAGGTCCTGCGCCGCGGCGCGCCGGCGCGGATCGGGCGTGGCGCGGCGCATGGCCTCCAGCGCCGCGCCGATGCCACGCCGATCGAGCAGTACCGCGTTGACCAGGGTCGCAGCCAGGCCACGCGCGCCACCCGCCATGCCGACCGCCGCGGGGGTCTCCGGCCGGCTGGGCCCGGCGACACGCTCCCGGTCGCGAGAACGCGGATTCACGTCAGCCGCTCGCCGGCTGCAAGCGGATGTCCGGCCAGGAAGGCGGCGACCGGAATGCGCCTGCCGCCGGCCTTCTGCACCTCGATGAGGTCGAGCGCCGCCTCGCCGCAAGCCACGCGCACGCCCTGCGCATCGGCGTGCAGCACCGTCCCCGGCTCGCCCATGCCCGGTGCCGGACGCGCCCGCCAGATCTTCAACGGCTGGCCGGCCAGCCCCGCCTGGGCGCCGGGGAAGGGATCGAATGCGCGGATCATGCGATCCAGCACGGCTGCCGGCTGGTGCCAGTCGATGCGCGCCTCGGCCTTGTCGATCTTGGCCGCATAGGTGGCCAGGGCCGGATCCTGCGGTGTGGCGCGCACCGTACCGGCGGTCAGTCGCGGCAGCAGCTCGACGATGGCCCGTGCGCCGAGCTCAGCCAGACGCTGGTGCAATTCTCCGGCGGTTTCCTCCGGGCCGATGCCGAGCGGGTACAGACCAAGGATGTCGCCAGTGTCGAGACCGGCATCCATCCGCATCAGTGTGATTCCGGTCTCGGAGTCGCCGGCGGCAATGGCGCGCTGGATTGGGGCGGCGCCGCGCCAGCGCGGCAGCAAGGAGGCATGGATGTTGACACAGCCCAGGCGCGGGGTCTCCAGCACCGCGGACGGAAGGATCAGACCATAGGCCGCCACCACCATGACCTCGACCCGCGCCGCCTCGATCGGCGCGCGCGCAGCGGCATCGCGCAGCGATCCGGGTTGTGCCAGAGGGAGCCCGTGTTGCAGGGCCAGCACCTTCACCGCGCTCGGCCGCGCCTTCAGGCCACGGCCGGCGGGCCGGTCCGGCTGGGTCAGCACCAGGGCAATTTCATGCCCGGCGGCGATCAGGGCATCCAGCGCCCGGGCAGCGAATTCAGGGGTGCCGGCAAAAGCGATCCTCACGCCGCCTCCTGGAAGTGCAACTTCGTCTCAGGAAAACGAAGGGCCGCCCCGAGTTTTCTGGCCCCTTGAGGGGAGAAACGAGCGCAGCGAGTTTTTCGGGGTGGACTCACATCGCTTCCCGCTGCTGCTTCTTGAGCTTGGTGCGGATGCGGCCCTGCTTGAGCGGGGAGAGGTATTCGACGAACACCTTGCCGTCGAGGTGGTCGATCTCGTGCTGGATGCACACCGCCAGGAGCCCCTCGGCCTCCAGCTCGAATCCGGTACCGGACAGATCCTGCGCCCACACCCGGACCCGCTCGGCACGCCGCACCTTGTCGTAGATGCCGGGCACCGAAAGGCAGCCCTCCTCGCGTACCACCTCGCCCTCGGCCGCGACGATGCGCGGGTTGACCAGCACCTTGAGATCGTCGTGGGCCTCGCTCACGTCCGCCACCAGCAGGCGGACATGGCGATCCACCTGGGTCGCAGCCAGGCCGACACCGGGTGCGGCATACATGGTTTCGGCCATGTCGGCGGCCAGCTGGCGCAATTCCGCGTCAAAGTCGGTGACCGGGCTGGCCACCGTATGCAGACGCTTGTCTGGATAATGCAGTATCTTGAGAATCGCCATTTAGATGCAAAGTTTCACAATTTGGTTTAAGTTTTACGCTATGAATTATAAATCAGGAGCTATCCGGTACCGGCACGGGGATTCCGTGCCCCGTACTGGCCCGCCCCGCGGACCGGAAACCGCCCCTCGTTCACACCTCGACATTAAGGTAGGCCCACCATGCGTACCCTGGCTTTGATCGCCGCACTCGCCACCTTGTTCACCGCCACGCATCTGGCCCTGGCCGAACGCGTGGAGATCCGCCCGGACGCCCCGGACCGGCATGTGGTGGTCAAGGGCGACACCCTCTGGGACATCTCCGCCAAGTTCCTCAAGTCGCCCTGGAAATGGCCCGAGGTGTGGCGCCTGAACAAGGACACCATCCGCAACCCGCACCTGATCTATCCCGGCGACGTCATCCTGCTCGCCTACGATGCCGACGGCCAGCCCCGCCTGACACGCATCGAAACC
>CAZOZD010000080.1:0-4242 GCA_964584195.1 uncultured Burkholderiales bacterium | reverse complement strand
GCCAATCGAGCGCAAGGACGCCATCCCCACCATCCCGTATGAAGCCATCGCCCCCTTCCTGGTCCACACCACCCTGATCAGCGAGGCCGACCTGTTCTACAAGCCGCGCGTGCTGGGTACCCAGGACGAGCGCACCTTGCTGGCCCCCGGCGACACCATCTACGCATCCACCACGGACGGAGTGACCGAGTCCTGGGATGTGGTGCGGCCCGGCAAGGCACTGAAATCGCCCACCACCGGCGAGGTGCTCGCCCAGGAGGCTGAATATGCCGGCCGAGTCCGGGTGGTCAGGCATGGCAACCCCGCCACATTACGCATCACCGAGGCCGTGGGCGAGATCCAGATCAAGGACCGGCTGGTGCCAAGCAGCGAAAACGCCCTCCTCAACTTCGTCCAGCACGCCCCCGAGGCCCCGGTCGATGCGCAGATCATCTCCGCCTATGGCGGCGTCATCGATTCGATCGGTCAGTTTGCCACGGTGGTGATCGACAAGGGGCGCGCCGACGGCCTGCGGGAAGGCAGCGTATTGGCGGTATATCGCCCCGGCCGCGTCATTGACCCGAGCAAGAAACCCAAGGAATACAAGAGTTTCAAGGACGAGTTCGCGGATTTCATGTCACCCTTCGGATTCTTCAACCGGGTACACCGGGATGGCCGGGTCGGCTGGCGCTACATGGACCAGAAATGCGTCAAGCCGGGACACGCCATTGGCTTCGATTTCTACGCGCCCAGCACCGAGCTCGCCGATTGCCCCGCCAACGGGGAAGCGCGGCCCGTGACATTCATGGATATCGGCTGCCTGAAGCCCGGCAAGCGGATCTCATTCGATCAACCGTTCAACCCGCGCGACGTGTATGACCCGAATTGCAAGCGCGAGCCGGTCATCCAGCTGCCCGATGACCGCATGGGCCTGATCATGGTCTATCGCGCCTTCGAGCGGGTGTCCTATGCACTGGTGATGCAGGCGGACGGCCCCATCCATCTCCTGGATTCCGCCCGCAATCCTTGACCCTCACCCCGGATCTGCCCTTCTGGCTGGCCCTGGAGGCCGTCCCCGGCCTCGGCCCGGAGGCCGTGCGCCGCCTGCTGGCCCGATTCGGCAGCGTGGCGGCCATCTTTTCCGCCCCCCGCGATGCGCTGCGCGCCTGCGTCAGCCAGCCGCTGGCCGAAGCGATCGACGCGAGCCGCCCGGAACCCGACAATCCCGCCTTCGCGGCCACGCTGGACTGGCTGGCCGCGCCCGACGCGCACTTCATCCCCTGTACCGATCCCACCTATCCGCCGCCCCTGGCTGAAACCGCCGGCGCCCCGGCCTGGCTGTACCTCAAGGGCCATGCCGACCTCCTCGCGCAACCGATGCTCGCCATCGTCGGCAGCCGCCACGCCACGCCCCAGGGTCGGCGCGACGCCGCCGCATTCGCCCAGACCCTGGCCGAGGCGGGACTCACAGTGGTGAGCGGACTGGCCGAAGGCATCGACACGGCCGCGCACGAAGGCGGGCTGGCCGGCAATGGCCGCGGCGTGGCCGTGGTGGGTACCGGCCTCGACCGGGTATACCCGGCCCGCAACCGGGAGCTGGCCCACCGTCTTGCGGCCGCGGGTTGCATCGTCTCCGAATTTCCGCTCGGCACCCCGCCCCGCCCCGGCCACTTTCCCCGCCGCAACCGCGTCATCAGCGGGCTTGCCCTGGGTGTACTGGTGGTCGAGGCGGCGCCGCAATCCGGCTCGCTCATCACCGCGCGGCTCGCTGCCGAGCAGGGGCGCGAGGTGTTCGCCATCCCCGGCTCCATCCATTCGCCGCTGTCGCGCGGCTGCCACCGCCTGATCAAGGAAGGTGCCAAGCTGGTCGAATCGGCCGCCGACATCCTTGAAGAGCTGGCCTGGCAGTGGTCACCCCCGCCCAGCCTCCCGACCGATTCCGAGCCACGCCCCGAGGATGACCCGGTGCTGGCCCGGCTCGGCCCGGAGCCGGTTTCACTCGATGCCCTGGTGGCTTCGAGCGGCTTGACGGTGGATAGGCTTTCGGCCATGCTACTTGCGCATGAAATGGAAGGACGGGTCGCGGCCTTGCCGGGCGGACGCTATCAGCGGCTGTATTCCGGAAACGAATGAATCCGGTCCCGATCCATCCATTCGCGTTGCCGTTTCCCTTGACTCCCCTGCCCGCGTAGCCGCCCACCGATCCTGACGATGTTCGACATCCTGCTCTACCTGTACGACAACTACCTGGTCGCCGATCATTACCCCGACCCGGACACCCTGTCGCGCAAGCTGCTCGCTGCCGGGTTCGAGACCGAAGAGATCGACCAGGCCCTGTCCTGGCTGGCCGCACTCGGCGACCTGCGTGCCGACGACCCGCTCGCCGAGAACCGCGGCCAGCGCGGCTACAGTGCCGAGGAACGCCGCCGGATCGCGCCCGACGGACTGGGCTTCCTGATCTTTCTGGAAAACGACGGCCTGTTGCCGCCCCAGGCGCGTGAGTGGGTGATTCATCAGGCCCTGGCCCTGGAAGACGACGAAATCTCCGCCGACCAGATCAAGTGGATCGCTCTGCTCGCCATCTCCTACCTGTTCGGACCGGGTGACGCGCTGTGGCTGGAAGACATCGTGCGCGGCAGCGACGAGTTCGGCGACGGCTGGACCCCCACCCTGCACTGAGTCCCTCTTTCCGTCCCACCTCCGAACGCCTCATGGCCAAACAGCTCATCATCGCCGAAAAGCCTTCGGTCGCCCAGGACATCGCCCGCGCCCTGGGCGGATTCCAGAAGGAAAAGGACTACTTCGAGTCAGACGAGTACGTCCTGTCCTCGGCCATCGGCCACCTTCTGGAGCTGACCGTCCCTCCGGAATACGAGGTCAAGCGCGGCAAGTGGTCTTTCGCCCACCTGCCAGTGATCCCGCCGCGCTTTGCCCTGCAACCCATCGAAAAGACCGAGGACCGCCTCAAGCTGCTCGCCCGGCTGATCAAGCGCAAGGACGTGGACGGACTGATCAACGCCTGTGACGCGGGGCGCGAAGGCGAGCTGATCTTCAACTACATCGTCCAGCACAGCGGCACGAAGAAGCCGATCCAGCGCCTCTGGCTGCAATCCATGACCCCGGCGGCGATCCGCGATGGCTTCTCCACCCTGCGCAACGGCGAGGAGGTGGCCGGCCTGCGCACCGCCGCCATCTGCCGCGCCGAAAGCGACTGGCTGGTGGGCATCAACGGCACCCGCGCCATGACCGCGTTCAACTCAAAGAGCGGCGGTTTCCACCTCACCACCGTCGGTCGGGTGCAGACCCCGACGCTGGCCATCGTGGTGGAGCGCGAGGAACGCATCCGCCGCTTCATATCCAGGCCCTACTGGGAGCTGGAGGCCAGTTTCACCGGCGGCAAGGGCGAATATCGCGGCCGCTGGTTCGACGAATCCTTCAAAAAGAAGGACGACGACGAGCACGCCACCGCGTTCCGTTTGTGGGACGCCGCACGCGCCGAAGCGATCCGCGCCGAATGCATGGGCCAGCCGGCACACGCCCGCGAGGAAACCAAACCGGCGAGCCAGCTCTCGCCCCTGCTGTTCGATCTGACCAGCCTGCAACGCGAGGCCAACGGCCGCTTCGGTTTTTCCGCCAAGACCACCCTGGCGCTGGCCCAGGCCCTGTACGAGCGGCACAAGGTGCTGACCTACCCGCGTACCGACGCCCGGGCGCTCCCCGAGGACTACCTCGCCACCGTGGGTGATGTGCTGGCCGGCCTGCCCGCGGACTACACCCCCTTCGCCGACACCATCCGGCGCGAAGGCTGGGTCCGGCCCAACAAGCGCATCTTCAACAACACCAAGATCTCCGACCACTTCGCCATCATTCCCACCGGCAATGCACCCAAGACGATGTCCGAGGCGGAATGGAAGATCTTCGACCTGGTCACCCGGCGTTTCCTGGCGGTGTTCTACCCCGCCGCCGAATACCAGGTCACCACCCGCATCACCCGTGTGGCCCGGCACGCATTCCGCACCGAGGGCCGCGTACTGGTCAATCCCGGCTGGCTCGCGGTCTATGGCAAGGACGCCAGCCTGGAAGGCGAGGAGGGCGGGCCCTCGCTGCCGCCGCTGGTCCCGGGCGAGACCCTCGCCACCCGCGAAGTCACCCTCAAGGCCAGCCAGACCCGGCCGCCCGCCCGCTTCAACGAGGCCACCCTGCTCTCGGCCATGGAAGGCGCCGGCAAGATGGTGGACGACGAGGAACTGCGCGCCGCCATGG
>CAZOZD010000079.1:8673-9211 GCA_964584195.1 uncultured Burkholderiales bacterium | reverse complement strand
GGCCACCTGGTGGAATACATCCAGACCGACATCTGGGTGCGTTTCCAGAAGATGCGCGGCCACGCCTGCTGGTATGTATGCGCCGACGACACCCACGGTACGCCGATCATGCTGCGCGCCGAGAAGGAGGGCATCACGCCGGAGGCGCTGATCGAGCGGGTCTGGCATGAGCACAGCCGCGACTTTGCGGGATTCCACATCGGATTCGACCAGTATTACTCCACCAACTCGCCGGAAAACCGCGCCTTCGCCAGCCTCATCTATACCCGCCTCGACGCCGCCGGACTGATCGAGAAGCGCACCATCGAGCAGTTCTACGACCCCGACAAGGCCATGTTCCTGCCCGACCGCTTCATCAAGGGCACCTGCCCACGCTGCAAGGCGCCCGAGCAGTATGGCGACTCCTGCGAAGCCTGCGGCGCCACCTATGCGCCGCCCGAGCTGATCGACCCCTATTCCGCCGTTTCCGGCGCCAAACCGGTGCGGCGCGAATCCGAGCACCATTTCTTCCAGCTCGGCAAATGCGCCGATTTCCTCC
>CAZOZD010000079.1:5456-8663 GCA_964584195.1 uncultured Burkholderiales bacterium | reverse complement strand
GACCCGCAGCGGCACCCTACAGGCCGAGGCCGCCAACAAGATGGGCGAGTGGTTCGCGGCCGGCCTTTCCGACTGGGACATCTCGCGCGACGCGCCCTATTTCGGCTTCGAGATCCCGAATGCGCCCGGCAAGTACTTCTACGTCTGGCTCGACGCCCCGGTCGGCTACATGGCCAGCTTCAGGAGGCTGTGCGCGGAGAAGGGCATTGATTTCGACGCATACTGGAACAAGGATTCGACCACCGAGCTGTACCACTTCATCGGCAAGGACATCCTCTATTTCCACGCCCTGTTCTGGCCGGCCATGCTGGAGTTTTCCGGCCACCGCACCCCGACCGGGGTGTTCGCGCATGGCTTCCTCACCGTCAACGGCGCCAAGATGTCGAAGTCGCGCGGCACATTCATCACCGCCGAGAGCTACCTGAAACACCTCGATCCGGAATGGCTGCGCTACTACTACGCCGCCAAGCTCAACGGCAGCCTGGAGGACATCGACCTCAACCTGGACGATTTCGTCGCCAAGGTCAATTCCGACCTCGTCGGCAAGTACGTCAACATCGCCAGCCGCTGCGCCGGATTCATCAGCAAGCGCTTCGGTGGCCGGCTGCAGCCCCTGGCCGGTGAACACCTGACCGCGCGGGAGAGCGAGACCGAGCGGGAACTGCTCGCCGCCGGGGAAGAAATCGCCCAAAGCTACGAGGCGCGCGACTACGCCCGTGCAATCCGCCGCATCATGGCGCTCGCCGATGTCGCCAACGTGTACATCAACGACTTCAAACCCTGGGAGCTGGCCAAACAGGAAGGCCAGGATGGCCGCCTGCACATGGTATGCAGCGCCGCGCTGCGTCAGTTCGCCATCCTCACCACCTATCTCAAGCCGGTTCTGCCGAGTCTGGCCGGGCGGGTCGAACGGGAGCTGTTCGGCGTCGAGCTCACCTGGGACAGCCTCGCCAATCTTGTCCTGGAGAAGATTCAGCCTTACCAGCACCTGATGACCCGGGTCGATCCCAAGCGCATCGAGTCCATGCTGGCGGAGAATGCGCAAACCCTTCTACCCTCCGGGGCGGAAGGCAATGCGCACCCGGCCCGCCATGCCGAACACCAGCAACATGCGGCCGCAGCCCCGGCGGATCAGCCCCATGCCCAAGGTGCGGACAAGATCGGCATCGACGACTTCACCCGGGTCGATCTGCGCGTCGCCCGCATCCTCTCCGCCAGCCGCGTCGAAGGTGCCGACAAGCTGCTGCGTCTGGAACTGGACATCGGCGAAGACAAACCACGCCAGGTGTTCGCCGGCATCAAGTCGGCCTATGCGCCGGATACCCTGGTCGGCCGTCTCACCGTCATGGTTGCAAACCTGGCGCCACGCAAGATGAAATTCGGCCTGTCCGAAGGCATGGTGCTCGCCGCTTCGGACGAGCGTGGCGGCCCCTTCCTGCTCGCGCCCGACGCCGGCGCGAAACCCGGCATGCGGGTGAAATAAGCCCCTGCAAAGCCCCTGGAGATCCGTCATGCAACAGACCCGGCTCAAGCCCGTCACCGAAATCGAGTATCTCGACATGGAGGCTGAAAGTCCGGTCCGCCACGAACTGGTCGGCGGCCAGGTGTACGCCATGGCCGGGGCCTCGGTACGCCATAACCGGATTGCGCTCAACCTGGCCAGCCGACTGCTCGCCACCGCCGGCAGGGACTGTCAGGTGTTCATCAGCGACATCAAGCTGCGCGCCGATGCATTGCCGACCTATTACTACCCCGACGTGATGCTGGTGTGCGACCCGAGTGACGACGATGCACTGATCAAGACCCGTCCGTGCCTGATCGCCGAGGTACTGTCGCCGGCCACCGAAGCCATCGACCGACGCGAGAAGCTCGCCGCCTACCAGCGCATCGCCAGCGTCCGCGAATATCTGCTCATCGCCCAGGACACGCCCCGGGTGGAGGTCTACCGCCGCCGCAAGCTGCGCGAATGGCTGCTTGAAACACTCACCCCCCCCGACGAACTGCGCCTCGAATGCATCGGTCTCGCCCTGCCGATGGCCGAACTCTATGCCGGCCTGCCGCCTGAAGGCGAGGCGGAATGAACCCGTTCACCGCCGAATTCGACTCCCTGGGCGAGGCCGCCACGCCCGCCGCCCCCGGACAGGCGAGCCTCGACCGGGTCACCGCGCGCGACAACGCCACGCTCGAACTTAGCCTGCGCTGGCGCTCGATGGAGGCCTGCCATACCGATATCCACCACGCCCAAAGCCTCAATCTGTGGCGCGATTTCATGCCGCCCGAGCTTGAATCGACGCTGGTCGGCCGGCCGGTCGGCGACACGGTGTGCGTCGAGTTTCCGCCAGGCGCACTCGTGCCCCCCCATGCCGGGCGTGACTGCCGCGAACTCGATCTGCACCGTTTCGAACGCCGCATCCAGAACGGACGCGCAATCGAACCCCGCGCCGGGCGTTTCTACCCCAAGGGTCTGCTGGCCAGCCTGGGCCAGTTCAGCGCCGAGGACATCACCCCGTTCCGGATCGGCTCGATCACCGAAGCTCGGTTCAGCGCCGACTTCAACCATCCCCTGGCGCAATTCCCCCTGAGCGTGGAAACCCGCATCCTGGCGGCCTGGCAGGCCGGCCCCCAACGCGGTGGAGCCTCCCAGGACGTGGCCGAACTCATCACCGGGCGCGGCCCCGGCATGCAGGCGCGCTGGCGGGCTCAACCCACCGATTTCTTCAGCGGCGACGCATTTGCGCGCGAGCGCGACGACGAGGATGCAGACTTCTACCGCGCCCCGCGCCTCGTCGACCATCTCGACCGCGTCGCCAGCACCCGGCTGCAAGCCCTTTATGCCCATCTGTTGCCGGAAAACGCATGCGTGCTCGACCTGATGTCGAGCTGGAAGTCACACCTCGACCGGGCCAAGCCGGCCACGGTGGCGGGGCTGGGCATGAATGCCGAGGAACTGGCGGCCAACCCGAGCCTTTCCGAACGCATCGTGCGGGATCTAAACCGCCAGCCGGAACTGCCCTTCGCCGACGCGAGTTTCGACGCCATCGCATGCAGCCTGTCAGTCGAATATCTGGTCCGGCCTTTCGAGCTGTTCGCCGAAGCGCGCCGGGTGTTGCGGCCGGGCGGCCTATTTGTGCTGAGTTTTTCCAACCGCTATTTCCCGCCCAAGGCGATCCGGGTCTGGACCGGGCTGCATCCCTTCGAGCGGATGGG
>CAZOZD010000079.1:0-5446 GCA_964584195.1 uncultured Burkholderiales bacterium | reverse complement strand
TTGTCCTTGAATACTTTCTCCGTGACGGCGGTTATACCGATCTCAACACCTATTCCCTGGCCGGCCTGCCCCGTCCCGCCGACGACAAGTACGCCGCCCACACCCCCTGGTCGGACCCGCTCTACGCGGTATGGGCACGCCGCTCCGACTGAGGCGCGCTCAATCCAGAGCGGGCAGTTTCGCGCCCGGCTCCCCCTGCTCCAGGCGATACAGCCAGGCCAGCAGCTCCGCCACCGCGACATAGAGCGCCGGCGGAATGCGCTCGTCCAGGTCCACCTGCATCAGGAGTCCAACCAGCTCGGGAGACTCATGCACATACACCCCCGCCTCGCGCGCCCGGCGGATGATCTCCTCGGCCAGCCAGCCCTGCCCCTTGGCCACCACGCGCGGCGCGCCGTCCTCCGCTTCGTAGGTGAGCGCGACTGCATTCAGGCGTCGTTCAGGCGCCGGCATGCGCGCCCTCCGTCGCCTCACGTGGATCAAGCACCCGCAGGCGGGTGAGCGGCAATTCCGCCGCCTGCAACTGCGCCACCAGTGCCGGCAATGCGGTATGCAAACGGCCTCGCGTCTCGGTGTCGGCCGCTTCGAGGTCGATGCCGAGACCACGGGCGTTGATCTCGATCGCGGCCTCGACCTCGCCCAGGACGGGCAGCACGAGGCGCAGGCGGGTGCGCCAGCGCGGCCCATCCTCATCATCCTCGCCGCCGCCGCCCTCCCCTTCCTCGACCAGCCAGCTCATTTCCTGCCCCGGCCAGGCCGTGCCGTGCCAGGCTGCCGGCCCGCCCTCCAGCATCAATAGCTGCCGCCCGGCCAGGCGCGCGGCTTCCTCCGGCATGCCATCGAGGCCAGGCAGGTTGAGCAGACGGGCTGCAAGATCAAGCAGGCGCGACTGTGGCTCGCGCTGCACGGCTTCCAGCGACAGTCCACCCCGTACCCAGCGACCGAGGTGCGATTCGTAGAACAGGCCGCTTTCCGCCATGCCCTGGCGCAGGCGCTGGGCCAGCATCAACACACCGGGTCCGCTGGCCAGCATCATCCCCTGTGTGTTCAGGCTGCTCGCGGTCGTCATCGCCGCCCGCGCCGCGTCGAGCGCCGGTCCGGCCAGACTGAGCCCAGGCAGCGTGCTGCCCGGGGTCAGCGCCGGCGTGCCGGGGGAAGGAGCGGCCGCGCTGCTGGCCGCCAGCAAGGAGGACGGATTGGCGAGCAGGGGACGGGCCTGGGGGCTGAGCTGGGACGCCTGCTGCGCCAGTTGCGCCAATGAAAGGGGGGCCGTACCCGTGGTGGCAGCGGCGGCCTGCGCTGCCGGCGCAGCCAGCGTACCGGAAGCCGGGCCGGCCGGGACGGTTTGCGCAATCTGGGCCGACGAAGGGATGGCAGGTGCGGGGGCTGAGGATGTCGTTGCGGTGGCGCCTGGCGTGGCCGCCACGGGGGTGCCGACCGGCGCCGCGCGCGCCACCCCGCTGCCGGCTTGCCCGACCGGAGCCGCCGCAGCCGATGCAGCACGGCTCGCCGCCTGAGGCACCTCGGCCGCCACTGCGCGGGACAGGGCGGAAGCCTGCGTCGCAGCGCTGGAAAGACGCGCGCTCGTCGCCGGCGAGCCTGCGTCGGTGGTAGTTGCGCCCGCCGTGCCGGGGCTGGAGGGGGCACTGGAGGAAGCGCCCGCCGCGGTGGAGCCGGGGGGCTGGGCCGCCAGTCCGCGCACATAACCGGCCAGCGCATTGAGCTGCTGCGCGCCGCTGGATACCTGCACCGAAGCCCGCGCTGGCGAACTCCCCGTGCCCGGATCAAGCACGAAGGTGGGGCGTGCCGAGGAGGTGAGATAGGTAAAGCGCAAGGTGTCGCCGGGCTGGGGCTGACGGGCCTGTGCAGGCATGCGCATGTCCAGCGTCTGGTTGCCGATCTGCACCAGGCTGCGGCCGTTGCCGAGGTTTTCCAGCACCTTGCCGAGATACTGTTCACCCGGCTTGAATCCAGTCGACTGTGGTACGGCGGCGGGACCGCGCAGCAGCTCCACCCCTTGGCTCTTGACCCAGGCGAGCAAGGCCGGCAGCCCTGCCAGGTTCATCCCGCCGGCCCCCGGGGGCCATGCAGGGCCACCAGCAATTCCGCCTCGGCACGCGAAAGGCCACAACGCGAGGCGATTTCGGCCGCCGGCAGCCCCTCCCGCGCATATTGCGCCGGCCGGTCATAATGCACACTGGGGGAGGAGACCGGCTCGGGCGGCCGCCGGTCCCGAGCCATCGCCGGCGGGGTGCGGGCGGACGGCGCGGGCTCTTCGGCCGACAGGCGAATTTCCACCGCCGCACTGGCGTCGTCGTCCGCCGGCGGCGACTCGCCCAGCAGCCGCGATTCCAGTGCCGCCACACGCTCGCCCAGCTGGCGCATGGACTGGCGCAATGCGGCAATCTCCTCACGCAAGGCCGGATCGGCGGTCGATTTGCGCGCTCGCCTGCCGAACACCAGAACCTCCAGCAGATAAACCAGAGTGGCGAGCACCACCCCGATCAGCAGTTCCCTGAGGCCAATGCTGAATTCCATGCCACGCCGGCCCCGGACTCAGGAAGCGCGCGCATCGAGCGCGACCAGGCGCGCCAGTGCCCGGCCAACCCGCGCCATCAGCTCCGCCTGCCTGGCCTCGATGGCGGCGGCGGAGATCGACTCCGCGCTGTCGCCACGCCCGGCGGCCCAGTTCACGCATACCGCGATGGCGGCGTAACACAAGCCCGCCTCGCGGGCGAGATAGGTCTCCGGCATGCCGGTCATGCCGACCATGTCAGCGCCATCGCGCGCCATGCGGTCGATCTCTGCCTTGGTCTCCAGACGCGGTCCCTGCACGCAGCCATACACGCCCTGCCGCATGGGCGTCTCGCCCAGGGCATCGAGCACGTCCAGGCATTGCCGACGCAGCGCCTCGCAATAGGGCCAGGTGAAATCGACATGGGTGACCGGGCCGTCACCATAACTTGCGAAGCTGGTGTCGCGACCGTGGGTGTAATCGATGATCTGGTCCGGAACCGCCAGCCGGCCGGGCATGAACTCGGCATGGATGCCCCCCACGGTGGCCACCGCCACCACCCTGGCCACTCCCTGGGCACGGATCGCCCAGAGGTTGGCGCGATAGTTGACCAGATGCGGAGGAATGGTATGGCCATAGCCATGCCGGGCCAGGAAAACCACCGGCCGGCCGTCCAGCTCGCCGAAGGTGAGCGGCCCGGACGGCAGGCCATACGGAGTACGAACCACCTCGCGCCGGATGATATGCAGGTCCGGCAACCGGGTCAGTCCGGAGCCCCCGATGATCGCAATCATTCAATCCTCCTTCAGGGCATGGATCGCCGGCAGGTTGCGCCAGAGGCCGTACACGTCCATGCCCATGCCGAACACGTAGCGGTCCGGCAGGTTCAAGCCCACATAGTCGGCGGACACGGGTTTCGCGCGCGGCAGGGTCTTTTCCGCCAGCACCGCGATCTCCACCCGCGCCGCCCCCAGCTCCACCAGCTTGGCACGCACCGCGGCCAGGGTATGGCCCTCGTCGAGGATGTCGTCGAGCAGCAGCACACCGCGCCCGCGTACATCGATGCGTGGCAAGCCGCGCCACTCGATCTCGCCGCCCCGGGTGCCGTCACGATAGCGCGTGGCATGCAGATAATCGAACTCCAGGGGGAAGCCGAGACGCGGCAACAGCCGACCGGCGAACACCACGGCGCCGCCCATCACGCACAACACCACCGGAAAATCGTGCGCCCAGTGCGCGGCGATCTCAGCCGCCAGCCGGTCGATACAGGCTTCCACGTCGGCCACGTCATGCAGCAGCTCGCTGCCTTCGAGCAAGGCCCAGGCCTGCGCCTCGGTCATCGCCGTCATCCACCAGCCTCCCCGAGCCCGCGCTGGCGGCGCGCCTCGTACAGGCACACTCCGGCGGACACCGAAACATTGAGACTTTCCACCTGGCCGAACATGGGGATGCGCACCAGCACATCGCAATGCTCACGCGTAAGCCGGCGCAGGCCACTGCCCTCGGCCCCCAGAACCAGCGCTGCGGGGCCGCTGAAATCGGCATCCGCGACCGTGAGCGGGCCATGCTGGTCGGTGCCCACCACCAGGATGTCGCGCTCCTTCAGTTCACGCAGGGTGCGCGCCAGGTTGGTCACCGGAATGTAGGGCACACTGTCGGCCGCACCGCTCGCCGCCTTGATCGCCGTGGCGCCCAGGCCCGCCGCACGGTCCTTGGGTGCGATCACCGCATGCGCCCCGAATGTGTCGGCACTGCGCAGACAGGCGCCCAGGTTGTGCGGGTCGGTCACACCGTCAAGCACCAGCAGCAAGGCCGGTTCGGTGAGGTCCTCCAGCACGTCGTCCAGGTGGCGGGCGAGCTGGATCGGCTCGACGAAGGCCACCACCCCCTGCGACTTGCCATGCGACATCTCGTCCAGGCGCGGCCTCGCTGGCCACGCACTTGACCCCGCGTTCCTCCGCCTGACGGCGCACGTCATTGGCGCGCTTGTCCTGCCGGCCGGCATCGAGATAGATGACCTGGATGCTGCCCGGGTAATTGCGCAAACGCGAAAGCACCGCATGAAAGCCGTGGATAAGTGTACGTTGCGACATCAACACACCTCCAGACCCATGGCGGCAAAGCATCCGCGCCGCATACAAGGCTTCGGCGAAGGCTCGCATCGGCAACGCCGATGTGAAGCGCAGCGGCCGAAGCCAAACCCGTGGATCAAGCTACGCTGGCTCATGAATTCGCCTTCTTCTTGCCACGCTTGCCGCGCCCCTTGCCAGCCGTTTCGGGTTCATCGGAAGATTCCCCGCCCGCATCCCGTGCCGGCGGCTCGTCCGCCAGCATGAAATCGATCTGGGCGTTTTCCAGCCCCACCCGCACCACCTTCACCCGCACCTTGTCACCCAGCCGATAGCGCCTGCCGGTGCGCTCGCCCAGCATCTGGTGGCGTGCGGCATCGAACTGGAAATAGTCCTGCCCCAGTTCGGACACATGCACCAGGCCCTCCACGAACACATCGTTCAGCGCGACGAAGATGCCGAAGCTGACCACCGAGGAAATGACCCCGTCGAATTCCTCGCCCACCTTGTCCTGCATGTAGTAGCACTTCAACCAGTTCACCACGTCGCGCGTGGCCTCGTCGGCACGCCGCTCGGTCGACGAGCAATGGGCGCCGATCGTCTCCCAGGCGCTCCCTCCCGAACCGGGCACATACTGCTCACCCTGCAGGCAGGCCTTGATGGCACGATGCACCAGAAGGTCCGGATAACGGCGGATCGGCGAAGTGAAATGGGTGTAGGACTCGTAGGCCAGGCCGAAATGCCCCACATTTTCAGGGCTGTACACGGCCTGCTGCAGGGAACGCAGCATCACGGTCTGCAACAGCTGCACATCGGGACGGTCGCGGATGCGTTCGAGCAGCTCGGCGTAATCCTTGGCATG
>CAZOZD010000078.1:0-9263 GCA_964584195.1 uncultured Burkholderiales bacterium | reverse complement strand
TTGAAGGTGTGCGCGGCCTTGAGCACCTGCTCGTAGGCCGGCAGCGCCAGCTGCTGCTCCATCAGGTGCCTGGCCTGGCGCTCATGCGCGTTGAACGCGGCGAGCAGGAATTCGATGTCGGAATGCTCGAAGTTGTAGGCCGACTGCTCCACCTCGTTCTGGTGGAACACGTCGCCGTAGGTCAGCCCGGGGGCGTATTCCAGGTCGAACACGTTCTCCACGCCCTGCAGGTACATGGCCAGGCGCTCCAGGCCATAGGTGATCTCGCCGGTGATCGGCTTGCAGTCGATCCCCCCCACCTGCTGGAAGTAGGTGAACTGGGTGACCTCCATGCCGTTGAGCCAGACCTCCCAGCCCAGCCCCCAGGCCCCCAGGGTGGGGTTTTCCCAGTCATCCTCGACGAAACGGATGTCGTTGGCCTTGAGGTCGAAACCGAGTGCCGCGAGCGAGCCCAGATACAGGTCGAGGATGTTTTCCGGCGCGGGTTTCAACACCACCTGGAACTGGTAATAGTGCTGCAGGCGGTTGGGGTTGTCGCCATAGCGGCCGTCCTTGGGCCGGCGCGAGGGCTGCACATAGGCGGCCCGCCACGGTTCCGGGCCAATGGCGCGCAGGAAGGTGGCGGTATGGCTGGTGCCCGCCCCCACTTCCATGTCATAGGGTTGCAGGATGGCGCAGCCCTGCTCCCCCCAGAATCGCTGCAAGGTGAGGATGATGTCCTGAAAAGCGGGCATGGGCGTGGGTCGTCGGCTGAAAGGTGCGGATTTTACCCCGGTTCGCCGACGAGCACCCGCGCCGTATGGTCGGGCAACCGGGCAATCACGATTTCGTCATCAATGTGACGGCACGATAGGCCATGGATCCAACATGCGTCGATCGTTCCCGGGCGCCCGGTGTTCAACGGCAGCGTCGAACACCGCGACCCCGCTCAGCGGCTCAGGGTCTGCACCCCGTCCGGCGTGCCCATCAGGCATACGTCGGCGCCACGGCGGGCGAACAGGCCGTTGGTGACCACGCCGACGATCTGGTTGATCTCGCCTTCCAGCGCCACCGGGTCGAGGATGTTGAGTCCGTGCACGTCGAGGATGACATTGCCGTTGTCGGTGGTGAAGCCGGCGCGCAGGACCGGATTGCCGCCCAGTTTCACCAGCTGGCGGGCGACATGGGAACGCGCCATCGGGATCACCTCGACCGGCAGGGGAAACTTGCCCAGCACGTCGACCAGCTTCGTCTGGTCGACGATGCAGACGAACTTCTTGGCGCAGGCGGCAACGATCTTCTCGCGGGTGAGCGCGCCACCGCCGCCCTTGACCATGGCCATGTGGCGGGTGATCTCGTCGGCGCCGTCGACGTAGACCTCCATCTCGCCGGCCTCGTTCAGGTCGATGACGCGGATGCCATGCTTCTTGAGCCGTTCGGCGGTGGCGACGCTGGAGGCCACGGCGGCATCGATGCGGCCCTTGATGTGGGCCAGTTCATCGATGAAGAAATTGGCGGTGGAGCCGGTGCCCACACCGATGATTCCGGCCGGCACATGTTCGATGGCGGCGCGTGCCACGGCTTGCTTGAGTTCGTCCTGGGTCATTGGATTTGCCTTTCGGATGCTTTCAACTTCGCTCGAAAGCGCTGAGAATAACGGGCTTTTCCGGCAGCGGCAAACGCCCCCGGCCGATCCATGGCAGACCTCCGCGACGCGGAGGCGATAGACCGAACGATGATCGATTATCTCGAACGAATCCTGCTCGCACGGGTATATGACGTGGCCATCGAGTCCGACCTCGACGCCGCCGCCAACCTGTCGCGGCGGCTGAACAATCACGTCTGGCTCAAGCGCGAGGACATGCAGCCGGTGTTCTCGTTCAAGCTGCGCGGCGCCTACAACAAGATGGCCAACCTGCCCCGCGCCGCCCTGAAACGCGGCGTGGTCGCCGCCTCGGCCGGCAACCACGCCCAGGGCGTGGCGCTGGCCGCCGAGGTTCTGGGCTGCGCCGCGACCATCGTCATGCCGGCAACCACGCCGCAGATCAAGGTCGATGCGGTGGCCAAGCGCGGCGCCACGGTGGTCCTGCATGGCGACTCCTACGACGACGCCTACCGGCACGCGCTCGGCATCGCCAAAGAGGAGCGGAAGACATTCGTCCACCCCTACGACGACCCGGATGTCATCGCCGGCCAGGGCACCATCGCCATGGAACTGATGCGGCAGATGCGCGAACCGGTCACGGCGGTGTTCGTGCCGGTCGGCGGCGGCGGGCTGATCGCCGGCATCGCCGCCTACCTCAAGCGCCTGAAGCCGGAGATCAAGATCATCGGCGTCGAACCGGAGGAGGCCGACGCCATGGCCCGCTCGCTGTGCAAGAAGGAGCGCATCGTCCTGCCGCAGGTGGGCATATTCGCCGACGGCGTAGCGGTGAAACAGGTCGGCGAGGAGACCTTCCGCCTCTGCCAGCAATACGTCGACGAGGTGATCCGGGTCGACAACGACGCCATCTGCGCGGCGATCAAGGATGTGTTCGAGGACACCCGCTCCATCCTGGAGCCGGCCGGCGCGCTCGGTGTGGCCGGCCTCAAGGCCTGGGCGGCGCGCGAAAAGGTGAAGGACAAGCACCTCATTGCCATCGCCAGCGGCGCCAACATGAATTTCGACCGCCTGCGTTTCGTCGCCGAGCGCGCCGAACTGGGCGAACGGCGCGAGGCCGTGCTGGCGGTATCGATCCCGGAAAAGCCGGGCAGCTTCAAGAAATTCTGCGCCCTCCTGGGTGCGCGCAGCATCACCGAGTTCAACTACCGCTTCGACGATCCCAAGGTCGCGCATGTATTCGTCGGCGTGCAGGTGCCCAACCGGCAGGAGGCGGAACGCCTGGTCGACAGCCTGAAACGCCACGACATCCCGGTGCTCGACCTCACCGACAACGAGATGGCCAAGCTGCATGTGCGCCATCTGGTCGGCGGCCACGCACCCCAGGCGGTGAACGAGGTGCTGTACCGCTTCGAGTTCCCGGAGCGACCCGGGGCGCTGATGAACTTCCTCAACAGCATGAGCCAGGACTGGAACATCAGCCTGTTCCATTACCGCAATCACGGCACCGACTACGGCCGGGTACTGTGCGGCATCCAGGTGCCGCCGGAAGAGGCCGAGGCGTTCCAGCGCTTCCTCGACGGGCTCGGCTACCGCTACTGGAACGAGTCGCGCAATCCGGCCTACAAGCTGTTCCTGGGCTGAAACCGGCGGCGGATTCAATCCTCGCGCAGCACCCCCATGGGCGGCGTGGCCAATACAGCGCGGCGGCCGTGCCAGGCGCTGGCGGCGACTGCGATGAGCCCCAGAACGGGACCGGCGAGCCAGACCGTGAGGCCCGGCCGCCAGGCGGGCAGGTCGTATACCCCCCAGGCCAGCGCCGCCCCCAGCCCGCTGGCGGCCAGCGCCGCGAGCAGGCCGGCCAATAGACCGATCAGCATGAACTCGCCCCGCTGCACCGCCAGCACCCGCGCCCGGGACGCGCCCAGTGCGCGCATCAGCGCCGCCTCGCGCCGGCGCTGGTCAAGACCGCTGATGAGGGCGATGTGCAAGACCAGGAGGCCGGCGGCAAGCGCGAACAGGAAAACGCCCTGCACGGCCCGGGTCATGTCCTCGATGGCGTCCAGCACCTGTTGCAGGATGAGACTGGTATCGATCACGGTGAGGTTGGGAAAGGACTGCGTCAATGCAGTCACCGCATCCGCCCGCCCCGTGGGCAGATGGAAACTGGTGATGTAGCTGGCGATCTGCGATCCGAACAGGCCGGGCGTGCCGATGACGAAGAAATTGACCTGCATCGAATCCCAGTCCAGCGCCCGCAGGCTGGTCACCGGGGCGCTGAAGGTCTCGCCGGCCACGCTCCACTCCAGCCGGTCGCCGATGCGGATGCCCAGGGTCTCGGCCAGTCCGGTCTCGACCGAGAATGCGCCCTGGGCGTGATCCGCTTCGGCGAACCAGCGCCCGGCGGCGACGCGATTGTGCGCCGGCAGGACTGCGGCATAGGACAGGTTGAACTCGCGCTCGGCCAGACGCCGGGCGCGATCGTCGTCATACGCATCCGGGTCCACCGGTTGGCCGTTGATGGCCAGGAGCCGCCCACGCAGCATCGGGTACAGCACCGGCTCGGCGATGCCGCGTTCGCGCATGAATTCGAGCACGGCGGCGCGCTGGTCGGGCTGGATGTTGAGCACGAAACGGTTGGGGGCATCCGCCGGCAGGCGCGCCCGCCAGGCATCGATCAGTTCGACCCGGGTGAATGCCAGGGTCAGCAACACCGCCAGCCCGAGTGCCAGGGCCACGATCTGCAGGCTGTTGCTGCCCGCCTGCCGGTTCAGGTTGCGCATGGCCATGCGCCAGGCCAGCCATCTTCCCGGCAGGCGTTCGCCCAGACGCGCCAGCAATACAAGCAGGATACGTGCAAACAGCGCGAACGACAGCCCGGCGATGAGGAAGCCGAACAGCACGACCAGGGCCAGGCGGGTATTTCCCGCGCTTTGCCAGAGCATCAGAGCGGTCAGGGCCGCGAGCCCCAGGCCATGGATGAGCCAGGCAGCAATGTCGGGCGGGGCGGCCTCGCGGCGCAGCACACGCAGCGCCGGGACCCCGCGCAATGCCGCAAGACGCGGCGCGGCAAAGCCGAACAGCAGCACCAGGCCGGCCAGCATGGCCGCCAGCCCCGGTCCGGCACTGGCGGCGGGCAGTTCGCGACCCAGCAGGTCCGCCAGCCCGGCCACCAGGACGGCCTGCGCGCCATAGCCGATCAGCGCCCCCAGCGTCCCGGCGAGCAGTGCAAGCCAGACGAACTGAAGGCCGAACAGGCGGGTGAGCATGGACTGGGTCGCACCCAGACAACGCAGCACGGCGTGGGTGTCATGATGGCGTTCGACATAACGCCGGGTGGAAAGACCAATGGCCACCGCAGCGAGCACCACCGCCAGCATGGCCGAAAGCCCGAGCAGACCCTGGGCGCGCTGCAATGCGGCGCGGATCTCCGGCCGCGCATCTTCCAGACCCTGCACCCGCTGGCCGCGCCCCAGCCGCGGCTCGATCCAGTCGCGATAGGCTTGCACCGCGTTCCCCGGTCCGGCCAGATAGAGCTGGTAGCGCGCCCGGGTCCCCGGCTGGATGAGGCCGCTGGCCGGCAGGTCGGAAAGATTCATGAGGATGCGCGGCGCCACGTTAACGAAGGCGATCCCGCGATCGGGCTCGTGCGTCAGCACGGCGGCGAGGGTGAGTTCCAGGTCACCGACCCACACCCTGTCGCCCGGCCGCAGCGCGGCTTCACCGGGAGCGGCCAGTTCATGCAGCAGCCTGGGCTCCAGCCAGACCGTGCCCGGCGCGGGCCCATGCCGCACACCACGCTCGGCCCCATTCAGGGCGTCGGCAATACGCAACTGTCCCCGCAGCGGATAGCCTGCCCCCACCGCCTTGAGCGCCACCAGGCGTGCGCCACCTTCGCTGCGCGCCATGCTCATCAGGTTGACGGCCGCCACCGCATCGAGGCCCCGCCCGACTGCGGCCTCGCTGTACACCTCCGGCATGGACTGGTCGGCCTCGACCAGCAGATCCCCACCCAGAAGCTGATGCGCGTCCTGGAACACGGCCAGGCCGGTCCGCTGGACGACATAACCGACACTGGCCAGGCTCGCCACCGCCACCAGCACGGCCAGGAACAGGATCCGCATCTCGGCACCGCGCCAGCCGCGCGCGAGCATGCGCCAGGCGAGCCCAAAACTCATGCTGCTACGCCCGCCTCGACCCGCCCGGCGACCAGCCGCACCCGGCGCTCGCATCGCGCGGCCAGGGATTCGTCGTGGGTAACCAGCACCAGGGTGGTGCCGAACTCGGCATTGAGCTCGAACATCAGCTCAATCACCGCCGCGCCGGTGGCTGCATCGAGGTTTCCGGTAGGCTCGTCAGCCAGCAACAGCCGCGGCCGGGTGACGAATGCGCGCGCCAGCGCGACGCGCTGCTGCTCGCCACCCGACAACTGGCGCGGCAGGTGATCGAGCCGCCCGGCCAGTCCGACCCGCTCCAGCATGGCCCGCGCTGCCGGCTCGGCGTCCGCCGCACCGGCCAGTTCGAGCGGCAGCATGACGTTTTCCAGGGCACTGAATGCGGGCAGCAACTGGAAGGACTGGAACACGAAACCGAGCATCTCGCCGCGCAGGCGGGCACGCCGGTCCTCGTCGAGACGGCTCAGTGCCACGCCATCGAGCCAGACCTCGCCGGCACTGGGTGTATCGAGTCCGGCCAGCAGGCCGAGCAGGGTGGACTTTCCGGAACCGGAAGCGCCGACGATGGCCACCGCCTCGCCAGCTTGTGCGCTGAAATCGATCTGGTCGAGAATGACCAGACGACCGCCGCCATTGTCGACCACCTTGCCCAGGCCACGCGCGGCGACGATCGCGCCCTCCAACCCGGTACACTCAGTCATGTTTTCCATCCGTTTCACGTCCCATCTGCATATGCTGTCCCGGTCCTGGCGGGCCGGCCTGATCGGACTGGTGCTGCTGTTCGCGGCAGGCGCCGCCCGCGCAGACATCCTGGTGTTTGGCGACAGCCTTTCCGCCGCCTACGGACTGCCGGCGCGGGCGGGCTGGGCCGCATTGATGGAAGAGAAGCTGGCACGGGAAAAGTTCGGCCTCAAGGTGATCAACGCCAGCGTCAGCGGCGAGACCAGCGCCGGCGGCGCGAGCCGCATCGACGCACTGCTCGCCCGCCACAAACCGCGCATCCTGATCCTGGCGCTGGGCGCCAACGACGGCCTGCGCGGCTTGCCGCTGGGCGACCTGCGCCGCAATCTGGAGCGCATGCTCGCCAGCGCCCGCCGCCACAACACCCGGGTGGTGCTCATCGGCATGCGCCTGCCGCCCAACTACGGCCCCGCCTACACGCGTGACTTCGCCGCCGTGTACGCCGACCTGGCGCGCGAACACCGGTTGGCCTTCGTGCCGTTCATGCTCGAAGGCTTTGCCGATCAGCCCGATCTATTCCTTGCCGACGGACTGCATCCAAACGCCGCGGCCCAGGCGCGCATCCTCGACAACCTCTGGCCGGTGCTGCGCGCCAGCCTGGCGGCACGGCGCTGAAGGCGCGGGGAGCGATCAGGACTCGCTCGACGATTCGCCGCGGCGTGTCTCCACCATCTGCAACGGTGCCTCCGCCACGGCTTCGGCAGGGCGCGAGCGACGTCGCGAGCGGGGACGGGGCTCGACGGTCTCGGCCAGGGCGGCATCCGTCGGGGCGACCGTCTCCACCTCGCCGCGCGTCTCCACCATCTGCAAGGGCTCGCTGGGCGCGGCCGGAGGGCTGCGCCGCCGCGCCCGCCGGCGCGAACCGTCCCCTTCCCCGGTGGCGTCGGAATCCGGCACCGGCTGCGACGAAACCTGGGTTTCCACCAGTTCCAGACCAGCCGCAGCCAGCTCGACGGCCACCACCGGCGTCAGGGTCGGGGTCGGCGCCGGGGTCGGGTCGGGGGTCGGCGCCGGGGTCAGGTCGGGGATCGGCGCAGGATCATGGACTGGAGTCGGGGTCGGTGCGAACGCAGGTTCCGGAGTGGCTTCCGGCGGCTCGGCCGGAGCCGGACTCGCATCGGCCAGCCGTGCAGGCGCTTCCTCGCTGACCAGGGCGTTCACGGTCTCGTCGAGCATCGCCTCGGTCTCGGCAGCCACCTCGCCACGAGACTCACGGCCCTCGCCACGGCCACGGCCACGACCACGCCGGCCACGCCCGGAACGACGCGCCTCCTCGCCACCGTTCTCGCCAGTCACGGCGGATTCGGCGGCCATCACTTCAGTCTCGACAAGCACCTCCGGGCTCGGCTGGGCCGGGATCGGCATCCGCCGCGGCCGGGCCTCGCCGCGCTCTGCCTTCTCCACACGCTCGCCACGCTCCGGACGCTCGCCGCGCTCTGGACGTTCAGCGCGCTCACGGCGCCCCTCGCCACGCCCTTCCGAACGCTCGCCACGCGGCGCGCGCTCGCCCCGTTCGGCGGTCCGCTCACCTCGCTCGCCGGAACGCGACCGCCGCCCATCACGCGGCTCGCGCACTTCACGCGACCGACCGCCTTCGCGCGGCTCGCGCCGGGGCACAGGCTTGCGCTCGGGTTCGACCTCCGGCTCGGCGGCATTGAGGCCGCGCAACCAGCCGACGATTCGACCGAACAGGCCGGGTCGGGACGACACCACCTCGACCGGGGCGGCATGGCTGGGGGCCGGCTGGGGCGGGGTGATGCCCTGTACCACCGGCTGGGCACGTTCAGCCTTGCCATTGCCGGCGCGACCGGGGGACACATCCTCCTCGGCCGGTTTTTCCACCATGCGGTAGCTTGGCGCGACAGGCTCGGCCTGGTTGAGCTGATCATGCCGCAAGCGCGCCAGGGTGTAGCGCGGCGTCTCGAAATGGATGTTGGGGATGAGCAGGATCTCGACCTTGTGCCGGGCCTCGATGTTGAGGATATCGGTACGCTTTTCATTCAGCAGGTAGGTACCGACCTCGACCGGAACCTGGACATGAACCGCGCCGGTGTTCTCCTTCATCGCCTCCTCCTGCAGCATGCGCAGAAGGACTCGGTACTACGCACATGACCGGTGCCGGAGCAGCGCGGGCAGGTGACGTAGCTGGTCTCGCCGAGCGAGGGTTGCAGGCGCTGACGCGACATCTCCATGAGGCCGAAACGCGAGATCTTGCCGGTCTGGATGCGGGCGCGGTCAAAGCGCAGCGCCTCGCGCAGACGCTCCTCGACCTCGCGCTGATGTTTGGCGTTCTCCATGTCGATGAAATCGATGACGATGAGTCCGCCCAGATCGCGCAGCCGCATCTGCCGGGCGACCTCCTCGGCCGCTTCCAGATTGGTGTTGAACGCGGTCTGCTCGATGTCTGCGCCACGGGTGGCCTGGGCCGAATTGACATCGATCGCCACCAGGGCCTCGGTGTGGTCGATGACGATGGCGCCACCGGAAGGCAGCGGCACCTCACGCGAATAGGCCGTCTCGATCTGGTGTTCGATCTGGAACCTGGAAAAGAGCGGCACCGGATCGGCGTACAGCTTCACCTTGTTGACGTTGTCCGGCATCACATGGGCCATGAACTGCCGCGCCTGATCATGGATGTCGGGCGTGTCGATCAGCAGCTCACCGATGTCGGGCGTGAAGTAGTCGCGGATGGCGCGGATCACCAGGCTGGATTCCTGGTAAATCAGGAATGCGCCCTTCTGCGACCGGCCGGCGTTGTCGATGGCGCT
>CAZOZD010000077.1:0-9269 GCA_964584195.1 uncultured Burkholderiales bacterium | reverse complement strand
CTGTCGGCGGTGGAGCGCCGGCTCAGCACCACGCAACGCATCCTCTCAATCGCCGACATGGGCATCCTCGCCACCGATGCGGAGGGGCTCATCCGCGAGGCCAACCCCGGCGCCGGCGAGATCTTCGGTTACAGCGTCGCCGAACTGATCGGGCTGTCAGTGCACGAACTGGTGCCCCCCCACTTCCGTGCCATGCATGTCGAGCAGTTGCGCCAGTTCGTCGAGGGCGGGGAAAGCCAGCGCCGCATGGGTGGACACCGCGAGGTGATGGGCTATCGCAAGGACGGCAGCTTTTTCCCGCTCGAAGCATCGATTGCCAAGTTCAGCGGCGAAGGTGACGAACCGCCGCTGCTGGTCGTCACCCTGCGCGACATCACCGAGCGCAAGCAGGCCGAGGAGGAACTCACCCGGCGCGCAACCCACGATCCGCTCACCGGGCTGCCCAACCGCGCCCTGATGCGCGAGCGGATCGCCAACGCATTGCAGCGCTCGCGTCGTGACGGACTTTCCGTAGCCCTGCTGTTTGTCGATCTGGACGGATTCAAGCTGATCAACGACACCCACGGCCACGACGCCGGCGACCGCCTGCTGATCACCGTCAGCAACCGCCTGATCGAACAGGTACGCCCCGGAGACACGGTGGCGCGCCTGGCCGGCGACGAATTCCTCATCCTTTGTGAACAGGTGGAACAACCCGCCACGCTATCCAACCTCGCCGAGCGGATCAACGACAGCCTGCGCCAACCGCTTGAGTTTGCCGATCTGCCGCCACTGTTCGTCACGGCCAGCATCGGCATCGCCATCGGCCATGGCAGCACCCACTCCGCCGATGACATGCTGCGCTACGCCGACACGGCCATGTACGCGGTCAAGGAGAAGGGCCGCGACGGCTGGCAGTTCTTCAACGAGGCCTTGCAGGACCAGGCCCGCCAGCGCCTGGCCATCACCCATGGTCTGCGTCAGGCGGTGGAGCGGGACGAACTCTCGCCCCGCTACCAGCCCATCGTCGCGGCCGAGAGCGGCCGCATCCTCGGCGCCGAACTGCTGCTGCGCTGGCGCTCCGCCGATGGCGAGATCTCGCCGGCGGTGTTCATTCCCATCGCCGAGATGACCGGCGCCATCGTCGCCATCGGCGCATGGGTGTTCCGCCGCGCCTGCACCACCGAGGTCGACTGGCGCCGGCGCTGGGGCAGCGAGGCCCCCTATGTATCGCTCAACCTGTCCGCCCGCCAGCTTGGCGAGGACGACCTCGTCGATGAATTCGCCCGGGTATTGCACGAGACCGGTGCCGAACCCGGCCGCCTTCTCCTTGAAATCACCGAGACCGCGCTGATGGCCGACGTCGAGGCCAACCTCAAGGTGCTGCGCCGGCTGGCCGAGCTGGGCCTGCGCGTGGCGGTGGACGACTTCGGCACCGGCTATTCATCCCTGGCCCAACTCACCCGCCTGCCGGTGAATGTGCTGAAGATCGACCGCGCCTTCGTCGACGGTCTGGACAAGAGCCCGGAGAGCCGCCTCATCATCCGCGCCGTGATCGGCCTGGGCCGCTCGCTCGGCCTCAAGCTGGTGGCGGAAGGGGTGGAGACCGCCGCCCAGCACCGCGAGCTGCTCGGCTACGGGTGCGATTACATCCAGGGGTACTACTTCTTCCGGCCGCTCGAAGAGGCCGACTTCATCCGCCAGTTCGAACAATCGGCCAAACTGAACCCGCTCGCCGAAACCGAGCCGCTGCACTTCATCGTCTACGTCAGCCGGGCACGCCAGCCGCTTGGCGGCGCGGCTCTGGATGCGATGCGCCGCCAGATCAGCGAACTGAACCGGGCGAATGGCATCTCCGGCTATCTGGTCTATCAGGACGGCTGTTTCATGCAAATGCTGGAAGGCACCCGCACCACCCTGAATTCGCTGATGGACCGCATCCGCGCCGATGGCCGCCACCATGAACTGCGCATCGTCATCGAGGGCTCCGCCCGGCGCCGCATGTTCCCCGACTGGGGCATGGCGGTGCGCGACATCGACGGCGATGCGGGCCTGCCCGATTTCACCCCCTGGCAGCGGCGGCGCATCGATTTCATGGAACTGGCCGACGATGCCCGCGCCTGTTATGCATACATCACCGCCTATGCCAGCCACTGCGGCATCCTCCTGGGCTGAACCGGGCCACGGCCGATGAATGCCCGGCTGCTGCTGCGCGGCCTGCCGGTGCTGCTGTCGCTGGCCGTGCTGGGCATGCTGGTCGAGCATTTCCAGCTCTTCTCGCTGTTCGGGACGGACTGGCTCGAACGCGAGATCCGTGGCCAGGGCTGGCGGGGCGAGGCGAGCTTCATCGCCCTGGCGGCGCTGGCGATGACGGTGGGCCTGCCGCGCCAGGTGGTCGCATTCGCCGCCGGATACGCATTCGGCCTCGTCCAGGGCACCCTGATCGCACTCATCGCCACCGTGCTGAGCTGCATCGCTGCCTTTTATTACGCCCGCCTGTTCGGCCGCGCCCTGATCGCGCCGCGCCTGTCGGGCCGCATCGCCCGGGTGGATGCATTCGTGCGCGAACATCCGTTCAGCATGACCCTGCTCATCCGCCTGCTGCCGGCCGGCCACAACCTCAGCACCAACCTGGCGGCCGGGCTTTCGAGTGTGGCCGCCCCCCCTTTCGTGCTCGGCTCGGCGCTCGGTTACCTGCCCCAAACCGTGGTGTTCGCACTGGTCGGCAGTGGCGTCGGCGTCGATCCGTTCTGGCATCTGCTGCTGGGGGTGCTGCTGTTCATCCTCTCCGGCGCGCTCGGCCTGTATCTCTATCGCCGCCTGCGCCAGGGTCGCGTCTATGACGAGGCACTGGAACTCGCACCGGACCCGGCGCCGGCGGCGGATGGCACACCGGAACGGGACCGATGAGACTGGCCGCGCCCCGCCTTGCCGCATCGCACTGGCTGCTGCTCGCCCTGCTCGCGCTCACCACCTGGCGGCTGGGCGCGGCCATGCACGCCAACCTGGAGCTGTACGCCGACGAGGCGCAGTATTTCGGCTGGTCGCAACAGCTCGACTGGGGCTATTACTCCAAGCCGCCCATGCTGGCCTGGATCATCCGGCTGGGCACCGAGTTGTTCGGCGAGACCGAACTGGGCGTACGCTCGCTCGCATTCCTGCTCTACCCACTCTCGGCGCTGGCACTGTTCCTCGCCGTGCGCCGCCTGTTCGCCGCCGCGGCCGATGCGGAGCGCTGGGCACTGGCCGCCGCGCTCGCATTCGCCAGCCTGCCGCTGGTGGCGCTCGGCTCCTGGCTGATCACCACCGATGCCGCCCTGCTCTTTTTCTGGAGCCTGTCCATGCTTTTCCTGGCGCGCGCACTGGATGGCGGCGCCTGGCGTGACTGGCTGGCACTGGGCCTGTGCGTCGGCCTGGGCGGGCTGTCCAAGTACACCATGGTGTTCTTTCCCGTCGCGCTGGCCCTCTACCTGTTCAGCAGCCCCGGCCTGCGCCCCTGGCTGCGCGACCCCCGCCCCTGGGCCGCGGCCGGCGTCGCCCTGCTCGTGCTGCTGCCCAACCTGCTCTGGAACGCCGGCCACGATTTCGCCAGTTTCCGCCATACTGCAGAGATTTCGCAGCTCGACCGGGAACTCCTCAACCCGGCCGCCTTCGGCGAATTCTTTGGCGCCCAGTTCATGGTGTTCGGCCCGCTCATGATGGCCGCCCTGCTGCTGGCCGTGTTCAATGCACGCAGCTGGTGGGCGGACGAGCGCATGCGTCTCCTGGCATTCCTCACCCTGCTGCCGCTGGCGGCCTTTCTCGGCCTGAGCCTGCTCGCGCGCGCGTTCGCCAACTGGGCGGCGTTCGCCTATGTCGCCGGAGCCGCATTCACCGCCGTGGCACTGCTGCGCGCCGGGCGGCGGCGCTGGCTGCTGGCGGCGGTGCTCGTCAACCTGGGCATCGGCGCAGCGATCCACCACGCCCACGCCATCACCGCCGCGCTCGGCATCGAGCTCACCCGCAAGACCGATCCCTATGCCCGCGTCACCGGCCACCGCGCCCTCGGCGAAGCCGTCCGCCAGCGGCTGGCCCTCTACCCCGACGCACGCCTGCTCGGCGACGACCGCAAGACATTCGCCTGGCTGCTGTACTATGCCCGCCCGGAAAGCACTGGGGCGCGTTATTACAACCCCGGCGGCGGCATCCGCAACCATTACGCCTTGACCGTGGACGTGGCCGGCTCGCCCCGGGGCGAATTCATCCTGATCAGCCGGGCGGCACGGGCCGAAACCCTGGCCGCTGATTTCGCCGGAGTGGAGGCCCTGGCGCCGATCCGCATCCAGCGCTACCGCGACGACTTCATCGATTACGCCGTCTGGCGCCTGCGCGATCACCGCGCCGGAGCGGAACTTTCCGGCGCCCGCGCCGCCCCACCCTGATCATGTCCCCGCCCGGCCCGTCGCCCAGCCAGATCGACCGCATCCTCGACGCGGGCATCATCCTGCCGCCGGTGCCGGATGTACTGTTGCAACTGGAGCGCCTGTTCGCCGATCCCGACGCCGAGCCGCGCCAATACGCCGCGCAGATCCAGCACGACGCCATGCTCAGCGGCGCCATGTTCCGGGTCGCCCACTCGCCCCTGTTCAACCTCGGCAACGTCCGCATCGACTCGCTCGACAAGGCGGTGCTCCTGCTCGGCAGCCGCACGACCATGACCGTGGCCCGCAGCGAGTGCCTGCGCCAAGCCCTGGCCGACCAGACCGACACACGTCTGGTGGAAATCCTGTGGCACCGATCGAGCCGCATCGCCGAGCACATGCTGGCGGCGCACAATGCATTACGCCCGGCCGGAGTGCGCCCTGACCTGGCCTATCTGCTGGGGATATTCCACGACTGCGGCATCGCGCTCATCGCCCGCCAGCAGCCCGAATACGGCCAGTTGTTCTTCGGCCCGGCCGGCTGGCCGGACCTGGCCTCGCTCGATGCGGCCTGCGGCTTCGACCATGCACTGGTCGGCGAACGGCTGGCGCGCAACTGGAAGCTGCCCGACGAACTGGCGCTCGCCACCCTGCACCATCACCGGACCGGACTGACGGATGCGCCGGAAACGGTTCGCAGTCTGGTCGCCCTGCTGCAACTGGGTACCCACCTGTACCACGCCGCCCGGGCCGAAGAGGATGTGGACTGGCCGGAACAGCTGGACTGGGTCCGCGCCTGCCTGGATTTGGCTCCGGACGCCCTCGCCGCGCTCGAGGAGGCGTCCCGCGCCAGCCCCGCAGCACCGGCGCCGCGGGGCTGAGCCCCCCAGTCAGCCGGCGTGGTCCGGCTTGCCGGCGCTGATGCGGTCCATCACCGCGAACAGCACCCCGGACACCACGAAGGTCATGTGGATGCCCACCTTCCAGGCCAGCTGCTCGTTGGTCAGGTGCTCCACGTGCATGAACGCCTTGAGCAGCTCGATGCCGGAGATGGCGACGATGGAGCCGATCAGCTTCATCTTCAGCTCGGCGAATCCGACGTGCCCCATCCAGCCCGGCCAGTCCTCATGGCTCTCGGCGTCGAAGCGGGAGACGAAGTTCTCGTAGCCGGCGAAGACGATGATGATCAGCAGGTTGGCCACCATCACCACGTCGACCAGGGTGAGCACGCCGATGATGATGTCGCCGCCCTCGGCGGTGAACACCAAGGGCACGAAGTGGATGAATTCCTTGACGAACTTGACCAGCAACAGAGCCAGGGCCAGCACCAGGCCGACGTAGAACGGCACCAGCAGCCAGCGGCTGGCGAACAGCCAGCGTTCGAGACGGGTTTCGACGTGTTTCATGGCGATCCTATGCGATGAGGGCGCGGGTCAGCCGCGTCCGCAGTTGAACGGCCGGCAAGGGTACAACTTTGTCGAATGGAGAAACAACGCTGCATGTAGCGTGCAGGGGCACGCCTGATAAACGACAACGGCGGCCATGGGCCGCCGCAGTCAATCGATAAATCCGATTTATGCTTAACGCATGCGGATGGCGCGAACCACCTCCGGGTTCCAGCCGGCTTCGACGCTCACCAGCATCTGCAGGTCGCGCCGGACCTTGGCCGACATGTAGGGTGCGTCCGGCTTGCCGTCGCAGTTCTGCGCGGCCAGCATGAGGGCGCGTTCCTCGCTGCCGAGGCTCTTGCCTTCCGCAGCGTGCGCGGTGATGGAGAGCATGCCGACAAGACCGGAAAGGGTGAGGGCTACAAGATTACGCTTCATGATCGACTCCCAAAAATTGAACAGAGGGTGGCGCGAGCGGCGACTGGAACGGCTTGCCACTGCACGCCACGTGATTTCATCCTACCCACGAAATTAGTAAACAACAATATTAGACTATTCTAATACGATAAATATTTCTTATAGTGTTGCACATTCGCGACACAGCTACAGCATCCCGTAGCCCGGATGCAGCGCAGCGGAATCCTGGTTCTCGTGCCCCCTCTCCGGATTCCATTGCACTCCATCCGGGCTACAACGACGTGCGAGCCTTCGCCGGCATCCACCACGGCTGAAAGCTCACCCTCGGCCACCTCTCGGAAGATGTGCGCATTCGCGCAGGGCACAGGGCGGGTGAATGAGTTCAGCGCACCGCTTCGCGGCCGGCTTCCCGCTTGCCGCCGAGGCTGGCGTAGTAATGCGCCAGGGCAACGATCTCCGCGTCGGAAAGACCCTTGGCGAACAGGCGCATGACACCGCCCACGTCCGAAGTGCGCATGCCCTGCCTGTACATGCGCATGGACTGGATGAAATACTCCGGCGTCTGCCCCGCGAGCGCCGGGGTGTCGGGCGTGATGCCGGACTCACCCCGCTCGCCATGGCAGCCCGCGCAGGCGGCGATGCCGCGCTTGTCGTCGCCCTGCTGGGCGAGCCGGGCACCCTTGCGGGCGAGCTTGAGATCGGTGCCCGGCGGTACCACCGGCGCCGGCCGGCTGGCGTAGTAGGCGGCCAGGTCGGCCATCTGTGCCTCGCTCAGGATGCGCGCCATGCGGGTCATCACCTCGGCCTTGCGATAATGGTCGCGGCGCATGCCGAGCTTGTAGTCGAGCAGGGTCTTCATGACGTAGTCGGGCTGCTGGCCGGTGAGGCTGGGCCAGTTGCGCGACGGCGAATTGCCATCGTCGCCGTGGCAGGCGGAGCAGTACAGATAATGGTGCAGGCGCTCGCCCTCCCGGGCATTGCCCTGGGCGGCGCGGGCCAGGGCCTGTTCCAGTCGTTCCGGCTCCCATTCCGGAGCGGCGTCCGGCCGGGGGTTGCCGCTGGCCTGGGCGAGCGGGGCCAGGAGGCCGAGGCTGAGTGCGAGCAGGAGTGTAGTCTTGATGGGCATGGCGGATCTCAGGCGAAGCAGTCGTTGATGAAGGTGCGGTGCCAGTTGCGCTGGTAGATGGCTTCCAGCAGCGGCTGCGCCGGCGAGTCGGTGACCGGTGACACGCCTGAGGCAGGCAGCTTGATGATGCGGTTGTCCACCACCTTGAAGATGTCGGCGATGGATACGCCGTAGTCCTGGCCGACCAGGCTGTAACAGACGTTGATCATGGCCGGCTCGCCCGGAGCGCGGCCGGCCAGGAGGTCGGCGATGGCCTGTGCCGCGACCTTGGCCTGGGAATTGGCGGAATAGCCGGACTTGGGCATGGCGTCCGCGACCGCGGCATCGCCGATGACATGCACATCGGGGACGATGGTTGATTCGAAGGTGCGCCGGTTGACCGGGCACCAGCCCTCGCGGTTGGTCAGCCCCATGCGGAATGCCAGGGTGCCGGCCCGCTGCGGCGGGATGTAGTTGATCACGTCGGCCTGGAATGCGCCGGCCTCGGCATGCACGGTGCGGCTCGCCGCATCCACCCGGCGCACCTTGCCGCCCTGGGCGGCGGACACCCACTCGATGCGCGAATTCGGGGTGCCATAGCCGTACAGGCGTTCCCAGCCCTTCTTGAAGGGCACGTCCTTGGTGAAGCTGTCCTTGGGATCGAGGATGATCACCTTGGCGGTCGGGTTATGCTACTGGCACCACTCCGCCACCAGCGATGCACGCTCGTAGGGTCCGGGCGGACAACGATAGGGCAGTGGCGGCGCCACCATCAGGAAGGTGCCGCCCTTGGGCATGGCCTCCAGTTGCGCCTTCAGGCGCAGGGTCTGGGGACCGGCCTTCCAGGCATGCGGCATCACGCTTTCAGCCACCTCGCGGTCATAGCCCTCGACATCACCATGAATGAAATCGATGCCGGGCGACACGATCAGCTTGTCGTAGGCGATGGAGTTGCCCCGGCCGAGCTGCACCGTCTTGCGCTCGGGGTCGAAGCCGATGGCGCGGTCATGCACCACCTCGACCCGGTAGCGGGCGCGCAGCGCGTCATGGGTGAATGTGATCTCGTCCATGCGCATGTGGCCGACGATGACATCGTTGCTGCGCAGACAGGTCAGGTACTGGCGGTTCGGCTCGATCAGGGTGATGCGCACCGCAGGGTCAGCCAGACGCAGATATTTGGCGGCGGTGGCGCCGCCCAAGCCACCACCGACGATGACTACATGGGCACGGCGGCGGGCGGATTTGGCCAGGGCGGGAAGCGGCGACAGGAACGCACCGGCGGCCAGCGCCCGGATCAGCTCACGACGGGTGATGGACATGGCGGCTCCTTCAGCGGATACGGGAAAAATAGTCGGCGATCGCTTCGATCTCGGCGTCGGTATAGCCCTTGGCGACCCGGTTCATCACCACGCTGACGCGCCGGTTGGCGCGGTAGTCCTGCATGGCGCGGATGAGCTGGTTGCGGTCGATCCCGGCCAGCGAAGGCATGTATTCGTCAAAGCTCTTGCCATGCGTGCCATGGCAGGAGGCGCAGGTATCGCCCAGCATCTTGCCGGTGGCGATGGGTGGCGTGGCCGACGGCGACGGCGAGGCGGCATGCAGGGGGGCGGCCGACAGTGCAGCCAGCGCAAGCGAGGTCAATTTCATGTACATCCGCATATTAGACATTTCTGATATTTAGGAAAGAGGTTGGACCACCGGATCGAACCGGGACAGGGGACCCATCAAGCAATCCCCATGTCACACCCTTTGAGCCAATCAACGCATTGATTTCAAATTGACCGCCGGACTGCAGGACGACGACGAACAACAGACAAACCGACACGACATGCCAATTTCATGACAGCCATGTCAGTCGGATTTGTCTATCGATGTTTTGGATGCAAAACTTGCAGCCAAAACGAAGTCCTGCGGAGGCGAGGGCTCCTTCCCCCGCAGGGGGAAGGTTGGGATGGGGGTGCGGCGCAAGCCGCTGCGCAC
>CAZOZD010000076.1:0-9274 GCA_964584195.1 uncultured Burkholderiales bacterium | reverse complement strand
GGATCGGTGGGATTATACGCTTCCCGGCGCGGCGCTGGGGCAGGCGGCATCCGTGCCGGACCGTGTCAGGCACCGGCCGGACCGGTGCGCCGGGTCGCCAGGGTCTGGCGGATATGGTCGATGAGTCGCTGGGTGTTGACTGGTTTGGTCAGGTAGCCATCGAAGCCGGCCGCGAGCGCGGCGCCGATTTCTTCCGGCATGGCATTGGCGGACAGGGCCAGGACCGGAATGGCTGTGGTCTCGGGGTTCGCGCGCAGGGCTGCGAGGATCTCGCCACCCAGCATGTCGCCCAGGTTCATGTCGCACAGGATCAGGCCGGGGTGGAACTCGCGCGCCAGCCGCAGCCCCTCGCCGCCGTTTTCGGCCGTGCGCAGCTCGACCTCGGGGTGGCGGGCGAACAGCCGTTCAAGCAGCAGGCGGCTGAAGCGATCGTCCTCGATATAGAGCAGGCGGGTGCCGGGCGGGCAGAGCGGGGTGGCCGGGGTCCGTGCCGGCTGCCCGGTGGCCGGCGCACGGGGCTCGCCGTCTCCGGCAGGCAGTTCGATCCAGAAGCGGCTGCCTTCTCCCAGGCGACTGCTGAAGCCGACCTCGCCGCCCATCAGGCGGGCCAGCTTGCGGCTGAATGCCAGTCCGATGCCGGTGCCTTCCACCTGGCGGCGGTGCTCGCCGACCCGTGTGAATGGTTCGAACAGCGCCACCTGATCGGCGTCGGCGATGCCGATGCCGCTGTCGCCGACATTGACCCGGATGCGTTCGCCATGCGGTTCGATTTCGATCCAGGCGCGACCGCCGGGGCGGTTGTACTTGATGGCGTTGGAAAGCAGGTTGAGCAGCATCTGCCGGAGGCGGCGCCGATCGGCACGTACCCAGGCAGCGGTGCCGGCCGGGGCCGGCATCAGCTCGATGGCATGGTGTCCCGCCAGTGGCCGGACCAGTTCGATGCATTCCCCGGCCAGCGCGGCGAGGTCGACCGTGACGGGCTGAAGTTCGACCTTGCCGGCTTCGATGCGGGCCATGTCGAGCAGGTCGTTGATCAGGTCGAGCAGGTGACGGCCGGCCTTGGCGATGGCGTCCACCGGTTCGTGGGCGCTGGCGGGCACCTCGTCTGCGAGCAGTTCGGCAAAGCCGAGGATGGCGTTGAGCGGGGTGCGCAGCTCGTGGCTCATCTGCGACAGGAAATCGGTCTTGGCACGCGATGCGGCCAGGGCGGCGTCGCGCGCTGCCGCCAGTTCACGCGCCTGGCGGATGCGTTCGCTGACGTCGTTGAAGCTGAACACTCGGCCCAGCACCTGGTTGCCCAGGGTTTGCGGCCGGGAGCGGCATTCCATGGCGCGACCGTCGGCCAGCTCGAAGGTGTCGAAGGATTCGTCGTCGCGCGCCGCCAGCAGTGCGCGCAGGCGGCGCATGCCGGCAGCCGGGTGGGTCAGCTGCCGCATGGCGTGGCGGAATATGCCCCAATCGCGGCCGCGTTCCATGAGGAGGCGGGGAATGGACCATAGTTCGGCGAAGCGATGGTTGAAGTTGACGATTCGGCCTGAAAGATCGATCACCAGGATGCCTTCGGCGGTCGATTCGAGTGTGGCGCGCAGCAGCGATGTGGCGCGTTCCAGCTCGTTTTCGACCGCCAGGGCCGGGCGCAGGTCATGGGCGCGGATGAGCAGGTGGTCGCGCTGGTCGACAACGATGCGGCGGACCGACTTGCGTACCGGCAGGGTTTCGCCGTCGGCACGGGTATAGAGTCCGTCGACGTGCTCGATCTCCTGGATCTGGCCGAGGCTGACGCTGTTCCAGTAGAACACGTCCTGCAGCGAGCATTCCAGTTCGGTGATGTCGCGGCCGATCAGGTCCGCCGGTTCCATGCCGAGCATCTGCGCCGCGTAGGGGTTGGCGGCCAGCACCCGCAGGCTGGCCGGATCAACCAGCAGCAGAAGCTCGCGGCTGGCGGACAGGAGCTCGTCGGCGTAGGGCCGGCCGGACGGGGACGGGGCGGTCATGGCCGGGCCGATTTCGAATCGGTTTCGTTGAAGTAGTAGGTGACGCGCTTGCGCGGGCTGAGGTATTCGTAGATGTTGCGCGGCAGGAGGCCGGGGCGGATGGCCTTGCTGATGTTGAGGTCCGCCTCGGTTTCCAGGTCGAGGATGATTGCCTCGTGCTTGGGTACTTCGGGATCGTAGATCAGCACCGAGGGCTTGAGCGGTTTGGACGAGTTCACCGTCATCACCATGCCGATGGCGTCGTTGGACAGTTGCACCACGGTACCGGGCGGGAACACGCCCAGGCTGCGGATGAGGATCTTGAGGGCGGTGGCGTCGAACCGGGTGCGCTGCTTGGAGAACATCATCGACAGCGCTTCGTGCGGGGTGATTGCATCGGCGATGTTGAGCGGGTTGCACAGGTTGTCGTAGTGGTTGACCATGGCCACGATGCGCGCCGGGATGGCGATCTGTTCACCCTGCAGGCCGGCCGGATAGCCGCTGCCGTCCATCATCTCGTGGTGCTGGGCGATGACTTGCGCCACCTCGCGGGCGAATTTCAGGCGCTTGCCGATGTCCTCGCCGTAGGCGACGTGCTGGCGCAGGAAATCGGCCTCGGCGCGGGTCAGGGGTGGTTTCTTGAGCAGGATCTTGTCGGGGATCTCGATCTTGCCGATGTCGTGGAACATCGCCCCCATGCCGAGCAGCTTGATCTTGTCCGCCGGCAGGCCCATCTCCTTGGCCAGGATCATGGCCAGCACCGATACGTTGAGGGAGTGGATGTACATCTCCTCGCCGCCGATCTTGTCGTTCATCAGGTGGATGGCGATGTCGCGGTCGGTGAGCATGGATTCGACCATCTGGCTGACCAGCTGGTCAGTGGCCTTGAGGGTTTCTTCGGGGCGCGAAAACAGGTTCATGGTGATGTTCTTCACCGTGCCGGCGGCGGACTGGAATACCCGTTCGCAGGCGCTGATCGCCTCGCGCTGTTTCTTGATCCGCTCCATGCGCGCCAGTTTGGCCTTGATCAGCGGGTTTTCCGCGGCGGAGGCCGGCGTCGGGGTCGCTGGCGGGGGGGGCTCCGCGCCGGGCGGCGGCGGGGTGATGTCGCTCTTCTTCGGGTCGTAGCGGACTGTCTTCAGGCCCAGGCCGCGCAGGGTTTCCAGCTGCTCGGCGTCGCGGATCTTGAAGTGGTTGAATGCGAACGGGTGGTCCATCCAGCCCAGGTCGAGGTGGACGTACAGGCCGATCGCCAGTTGATCGACGGTGATGGAGGGAAGCGTGTCGTCGGCCATGCCATGTTCGTCCGGGTTACGCGCTATTCTAACGGCCATGCCGTATACAACACCACCGCGATGAGTCGCCTGGCTGCGCGCAGCGTCGCCTCGGGCTCGCTCAACCCCGGCGTTGGCCGGCGCGAGGCCTGGGCTTGGGCGATGTACGACTTCGCCAATTCGGGGTACACCACGGTGGTGATCACCGCCGTGTTCAATGCCTATTTCGTCGCCCGCGTGGCCGGCAATGCAGACTGGGGCAGCCTGGCCTGGAGCGGGGCGCTGGCCTTGTCGAACCTGCTGGTGATCCTCAGCGCGCCGGCCCTGGGGGCCTATGCCGACCGGCATGTCGCCAAGAAACGCCTGCTCGCATTCACCACCTTGGGCTGTGTGCTGGCCACTGCGGGCCTGGCCGGGGTCGGGCCGGGTGACCTGGTCCTGGCGATGCTGCTGGTGGTGCTGAGCAATTTATTCTTCGGCACGGGCGAGAACCTGATCGCCGCGTTCCTGCCCGAGCTGGCGCGGGGGCGTGGCCTGGGCCGGCTCTCGGGCTGGGGCTGGGCGCTCGGCTATGCCGGTGGCCTGTTGTGTCTCGGCCTGTGCCTGGCCTATGTCGCCGCCGCCGAGGCGCGCGGGCTGGATGCGGATGCATTCGTACCCGGCACGATGTGGATCACCGCCGTCGTGTTCCTGCTCGCCAGCCTGCCCACCTTCCTGTTCCTGCGCGAGCGCGGCGCTCCGGCCGTGGTGGCGTCACCCGCGCCGGGATCGGTCTGGCGGCGCTTCCTGGCCAGCCTGGAGGGTGCCTCGGCCTACCCCGACCTGCGCCGTTTCCTGCTCTGCATCGTGTTTTACCAGGCCGGCGTGCAGGCGGTCATTGCCCTGGCTGCGATCTATGCCCAGCAGGCCATGGGCTTCGATACCCGGCAGAGCATCGAGCTCATCCTGGTGGTCAACGTCACCGCTGCCCTCGGCGCCCTGGCCTTCGGTCAGGTGCAGGACCGGCTCGGGCACAAGCCGACCCTGGTGATCGTGCTCGTGGGGTGGCTCGTCACGGTGCTGCTGGCGTATCTTGCCACCACACCGGAGCGGTTCTGGCTCGCCGCCAACCTGGCCGGCCTGTGCCTGGGTGCGTCGCAGTCGGCCGGACGCGCCCTGGTCGCTTATCTCAGCCCGCTGCAACGGCGGGCCGAGTTCTTCGGCCTGTGGGGGCTGGCAGTTAAGCTTTCGGCCATCCTGGGGCCGCTCACCTATGGCCTCGCGGCCTGGCTTACGGCGGGCAATCATCGCCTGGCCATGCTGGGCCTGGGGCTGTATTTCATCCTCGGACTGCTCATCCTGGCCGGGGTGGACGTGCGCCGTGGCCGTCGCCTGGCGCATGCCGTGTCGGCGAGTGAAAGGAGAACCCATGGAGATTGAACCCCTCATCACCGCTTCAGCACGGGGCTTCGAGCTCGCCGGTGTACTGGTATTGCTGGCCGGTGCATTCATCGCCAGTTTCGTGTGCCTGCGCCGGATGTGGGCTGGAATGCCGTTCCAGGAGGCTTACGGCGCGCTGCGCGCCGATCTGGGCGTGCCATCCTGCTCGGGCTGGAGTTGCTGGTCATCGCCGACATCATCGGTACCGTCGCCATCGAACCGACCCTGCAGAACCTCTCCGTACTGGCGGTGATCGTCCTGATCCGTACCTTCCTCAGCTTTGCCCTGGAGCTGGAGGTCAGCGGTCGCTGGCCGTGGCAGCGGGCTCCGGATGTGGCTCGGCAATGCCCAGATGACGCCGGACCGAATCGTTGAAACGCGCGAAGTCGATCGGTTTGGTGTGGTATTCGCAAAAGCCCGCAGCCAGGGCCTGACCGACCTGCTCGGGATCGTCGCCGCCGCTCACGGCGATGGCCGGGGTGGCGCGCAATGCTTCGATCTGGCGCAGGCGGCCAAGCAGCTCGATGCCGTTCATGCCGGGCAGGTCGATGTCGGTCAGGATCAGGTCCGGATGCAGGTCAGCGGCGAGCTGCAATCCGTTGGTGGGCGTGGTGGCGGTGATCAGGCGCAGTCCGTCGATGTGGCCGAGTGAACGTTCGATGATGAGCTGATGGATCGGATCGTCCTCGATGTATAGCACTGTGCGGCGGGGGGTCTTGCCGCCTTCGCCTTCGCTGAGAATCTCCCCGCAGATCGCCTGGGCGTCGTAGCCGGGAAGGCGGCTGGCGGGCAGGTCGAGGGTAAATGTGCAGCCCTGGCCGGGCGTGCTTTCCACCTCGATGTCGCCCTGCATGCGTTCGGCCAGGGTCTTGCTCAGGGCCAGGCCGATGCCCATGCCGTCGATGGCACGCTCATCGGCATCCAGGCGTTCGAAGGGTACGAACAGTCGTGCCTGCTGTTCCGGGCTGAGCCCGGGTCCGGTATCGCGCACGGCGACGTGGACGCGGTTCTCTGCCGTGGCGCAACGCACCGAGACCTGGCCGCCTTCGTGATTGAACTTGATGGCGTTGGAGAGCAGGTTGATGAGGATCTGGCGCACTCGAACCGGGTCCCCCAGCGCCTGGACAGCTTCCTGCACGGGCGTAGATTCGATGCGGATGGTGCGGGTCTGGGCCATGGGGCGCATCATCTCGATGCATTCAGCGATGAGGGGCCCGAGCTCGAATGGGGTCTGGCTCACCCTCAGGCGCCCGGCCTCGATACGCGCCAGGTCAAGCACCTCATTGACCAGTTGCAGCAGGTGGCGGCCGGACTTGGCGATCTGGTCGAGGCCATTCATCTGCTGGCTGGACAGGGTGCGGCCGTTGTCCAGACGCATCAGCTGGGTGAAACCGAGGATGGAGTTGAGCGGGGTGCGCAGTTCATGGCTCATCCGCGCCAGGAACTGGCTCTTGGCCTGATTGGCCGCTTCGGCCTGCTCCTTGGCGGAGAGCAGTTCGCGGGTGCGTGCCTCGACGCGCTGTTCAAGACTGGCGTTGAGCTCACGGATCTCGGCCAGCGCGCGTTCGCGCTCGCTGACGTCGCGGAAGAAGCCGACCAGCAACTGTTCGCTGCCACTTTCCATGCATGCAAGGGACAGGTCCACCAGGAGTTCGTCGCCATTCTTGCGCCTGAGCGGCAGGTTGGTGATGGACAGGTTTTCGCCGGGCGCAAGGCTCACCAATCGCGCGCGCAGCTCGGCGCGCCGCGCCGGGGCGATGAGTTCGGTAAAGCCAAGGCGGACAAAATCCTCGTCGCGGTATCCCAGCATGTCGCCCAGGCGGGGATTGGCGTCGAGCAGGCGCAGGGACTCGGCGCTGGCGTAGGCAATGCCTTCCGAGGCCCCTTCGATCAGGGTGCGGTAACGTTCCTCGCTGCTCAGGATGGCTTCGCGCGCGCGATGTTGCTGGCGCTCGCGCGCGGCCTCGGCTTCGATCCGGCGGCCTTGCTCGCGCCCCATGAGGCGATGCAGCAGGATCAGGACGATGATCACGAACAGTGTCGACAGGACCGCGCCGATCACGTTGTCGCGCACGATGCGGTGATAGGGCGCGGGGTCGAGGCTGGCGACCAGATCCCAGTCGCTGCCCGGCAAGGCCATGCGTTCGAGAATGATGGTGTCGGCCGCGAGGCGCCAGAATGCCGGATCCATACCGGAACGAGGGCCGTCGCGGGTCAGCTCGATCAGGTCCTGACCGCGCCGGGTCAGGGCAAGTTCGATGCCGGGCGAGGCGAGCTGGCCAAGGATGCGGCTCAGGTGGTCGGTGCGAAAGCTGACGAAGAAGATGTAGCCGCCGCCATAAGCGGACATGATGTCGTAATGATGGTGGGTGGGATTGGGGTGGATGTAGATCGGCTGTTCCGCCCCGCCCTTGGCGAACTGGCGGATGTTGGTCTGGCAGATCTCGCCGACCAGGTTGTCGAAATCGGCGATGAGGGGAGTACCGTCGAAATTGGCGACGGTGTGGGCGAAGCTGTCCGGGAAAAACTCCTGCACTGCCCGGCGCGTGCTTTCCTGGGCGACATGGTCGTCGGGTGCTTCGATCAGGCGATCGATGCTGTCCTGCTGCAGATCGATGAACAGGGCGAGCAGGCGGCGCTGTTCGGCGATGTGCCCGGCCAGGGCTGTTCCGGCGTAGGCCACCGCCTGTTCGGCGGCAAGTTCGAGCTGCTGGCGATGGAGCTGGACATGATACTGACCATGAGCCGCGAGGCTGAGGATGAGGGCCAGGCCCAGGCCCCATAGGATGAAGAATGGCAGGCGTTCGGCAGGACTCATGGCGCCGCAGGTTTGGCGGCGCGCAGCAAGGCGGCGAAGTCCTCGGCCGGCAAGGGGCGACTGAAGTAGTATCCCTGAGCCTCGTCGCAGCCGCAGGCGCGGATGCGTTCGAGCTGGGTCTCGGTCTCGACGCCCTCGGCGATGACATGCAGATTGAGCGCCTTGGCCATGGCTGTAATGGCCTCGACGATGGTGGCGTTGGCCGGGTTGCGGTCGATGTCGCGGACGAATGCGCGGTCGATCTTGAGACTGTCGAGTGGCAGCTCCTTGAGATAGCCGAGTGAGGAATAGCCGGAGCCGAAGTCATCGAGGGCGACGCGGATGCCTTGCGCACGCAGTGCGAGGATGAGCTCGGTGGCGTCGTCGATGCCATGCACCAGTGCGCTCTCGGTGAGCTCCACCTCGACCCGATGCGTGGGCAGGTCGTAGCAGCGGATGGTCTCGACGATGGTGCGGGGGAGATTGCGCGCATAGAGCTGGCGCGAGGACAGGTTGAATGCCACGGGCACCGGGGTGAGGCCGGCGGCGGTCCATTCCTGCATCTGCCGGCACAACTCGTGCAAAACCCATTCGCCGAGCGGGATGATGAGCCCGGTTTCTTCCGCAAGGGGGATGAACTGCGCCGGCGACATGGGTTGTCCATCCTCCGCCTGCCAGCGGATGAGCGCTTCGGCGGAGGCCAGGCGCATTCCTGCCAGGTTGTACTTGGGCTGGTAATGCAGATGGAATCCATCGTTCTCGATGGCCCGCCGCATACGGTTTTCAAGCTGCATCTTGCCCTGGATGCGGGTGTTCATCTCCTCCGAATAGAAGTGGAAGGAGGCTGTGCGTTCCTCCTTGCCACGGTACATGGCGATGTCGGCGTGGCGCAGCAGGGTATCGACGTCCTCGGCGTCGTTGGGGAATACGCTGATGCCGATGCTGCCACCGATGCGCACTTCGTCATCGAGCATGAATGGCTTGTGCAATGCATCGAGCATCTTGCGGGCCAGACGGGCGGCTTCCTCGCGGTGTTCGATCTGGCGCATCAGCACCATGAATTCGTCGCCGCCGACCCGGGCCAGGGTGTCGCCCTCGCGCAGGCACGCCTGAAGCCGTTCGCCGACCTGGACGATGAGCCGGTCGCCGCTGGCGTGCCCCAGGGAGTCGTTGATGTTCTTGAAACGGTCGAGATCGACCAGCATGAGCGCGAACCGCTCGCCATCGCGGCGGGCCAGGCCAATGGCCTGGTTCAGCCGCTCGATCAGCAGGCTGCGGTTGGGCAGGCCGGTGAGGGGGTCATGAAAGGCCAGCTGCTGGATGCGTTCCTCATTGGCCTTGTGCCGCGTGATGTCGCGGAAAATGCCCAGATAGCTGCGCGGCTTGCCATCCTCGCCAAGGATGGGGCGGATCTCCAGTTCCTCAATGTAATGCTTGCCGTCCTTGCGCCGGTTCCAGATTTCACCCTTCCAGGTCTGCCCGGCCTGGATCACGCGCTGCATGTTGTCGTAGAAATCGCGGCCCTGGCGACCGGAATTGAGGATGCGCGGGGTGCGGCCGATGACCTCGTCGGGCGAATACCCGGTGAGCAGGGTGAATGCCCGGTTGACGGCCAGGATCTGTTGCTGCGCGTCGGTAACGACGATGGCCTCGGGTGCCTCCTCGAAGGCGTCCTTTTCCAGGTCGGCGTGGTGGCGCAGCAGGCTGTCACGCAGACCTGCGAATACTGCCTCGTCGAGCTTGTCGAGGTTCACGGGCTTGGGCAAGAAGCGCAATACCCTCAGTTCGATGGCGTCGATGCCGGCGGCGGC
>CAZOZD010000075.1:0-9325 GCA_964584195.1 uncultured Burkholderiales bacterium | reverse complement strand
GTCGATGCCGGTGTAGGAGGCGGCGTCGATCTCGATCAGGTCGACGAAGCGGCCGGCCTCGATCTCGCGGCAGGCGGCGCATTCACCGCATGGGGTGGCGGTGGGCGTGGCGCTGGTCTCGCAGTTGAGGCATTTGGCGAGGATGCGGGCGAGCGTGGTCTTGCCGACGCCGCGCGTGCCGGTGAACAGGTAGGCGTGATGCAGGCGGCCCTGGCCGAGTGCATTGGCCAGGGCGCGCACGACATGCTCCTGGCCGACCAGCTGGTCGAAGGAGCGGGGCCGCCATTTGCGGGCGAGTACCTGGTGTGTCATGGCCGGCGATTGTAGCAGAGCCCCACCGAAGTCCTCGCCGGGGTACCATTGCCGCCTTTTGCGCCTCCACACACTGCCATGGCGGACCCCATCCTGCATAAAGGCGCGGCCAAGACCGCGCGCATCCCGATCAAGGTTGAGCCGCAACCGCGCCAGCGCCTGCCCGAATGGATCCGTGCCCGGCCGCATGGCGTGGCCGCGGTGGCGCGGGTGAAGGCACTGCTGCGCGAGCACCGCCTGCATACCGTGTGCGAGGAGGCCAACTGTCCCAACCTGGGCGAGTGCTTCGGCCAGGGTACGGCCACATTCATGATCCTGGGCGACCTGTGCACCCGCCGCTGCCCGTTCTGCGATGTCGGTCACGGCCTGCCCGAGCCGCCCGATCCGCTGGAACCGGCCAGGCTGGCGGAAACGGTGGCGTCCTTGGGGCTGGCGTATGTGGTGATCACCTCGGTCGATCGCGATGACCTGCGCGATGGCGGTGCCGGACAGTTCGCGGCCTGTGTGGACACCCTGCGCCAGGCCGCGCCGGATACCCGGGTCGAGATCCTGGTGCCGGATTTCCGCGGCCGTCTCGACGTGGCGCTCGAATCCATGCTGGCTTGTCCGCCCGATGTGCTCAACCACAACATCGAGACCGTGCCGCGTCTGTACAAGGCGGTGCGGCCGGGCGCCGACTATACCCATTCACTGAATCTGTTGCGTGCCTTTGGCGAGCGTTGTCCGCATGTGCCGACCAAGTCCGGGATCATGCTGGGGCTGGGCGAACGCGACGAAGAAGTGCTGGAGGTGCTGAAGGACCTGCGCGCGCACGGGGTCGAGTTGCTCACCATCGGCCAGTACCTGCAACCGTCGCCGCATCATCTGGCGGTGGACCGCTTCGTCACACCGGAGGCGTTCGAGGAGTGGGGCCGGGTGGCGGAGGCGATGGGTTTCCGTAATGTGGCCAGCGGTCCGCTGGTGCGCTCCAGCTATCACGCCGAGCAACTGGTGCAGGCTTTCAAGAAACGCTGAATAAACCCGGATGGAATGAACCTGAATTCTGCAGTTGGAGCGAGCGCTTTACGCTCGTTCACCCTCACCCGCCGCTTCGCGTCGGCCTCTCCCGCAGGGAGAGGCAAATCCTCCCTCTCCCAATGGGAGAGTGGAGGGTGAAGGTGTCCGGCGAAGCCGGACTTGGGTTTCCGCCATGTTTTGGCATTTCAACCGAGTTTCAGTCCGCCAGGCTGATGCAGTCGCGGCCGCTTTGCTTGGCCAGATACAGGGCCTGGTCGGCGCGCGTGAGCAGGCCGTGGCCGTTTTCATCGCCCTGCATCTGGGCCAGTCCGGCGCTGAATGTGAACGCGATGGTGCCGCCCTCGTGCATCAGCGGGGTCTTGCCGACCAGCATGCGCAGGCGGTTGAGGACGAACAGGGCGCCACGGGTGTCGGTGTCGGGCAGCAGCATGACGAATTCCTCGCCGCCATAACGGCCCAGCGCGTCGGCCTGGCGGATCACCGAGCGGGCCAGGCTGGCGAAATGCACCAGCACCTGGTCGCCGACCTCGTGGCCATGGCGGTCGTTCACCTGCTTGAAATGGTCAAGGTCGAGCATGGCCAGGCACAGCTTGTGACCGCCGCGCTGGGCACGGGCGATCTCGCGGCTCAGGGCGAGGTCGAGGCCGCGCCGGTTGAGCGTGCCGGTGAGGTGGTCCTCGTTGAGCTGCTGGCGGGCCTCGGCCAGTTCACGCTGCATGTCCTGCAAGGCGTCACGCGCCTCGGCCAGTTCGCGCCGGCTGGTCTCCACGGTCTGCTGGATGCCTTCGGTCTGGGCGACGATGAGGGCCAGCAGGCGCAGCACCTCGCCCCGGTCGCGGGCGCCGCGCAGCGCGGTCACGTCGCTAGCCAGGCGCTGGTTCTTGTCCCCCAGGTCGTCGCTGAGCTGGCCGGTGGTCTCCGCCGCGTCGGCGAGCATGCCGCGAACCATGGCCAGCATCTCGCCACAAGGTGAGGCCCCGGCTTCTTCCGGCGCCGGCTGGCCGGTGATTGCATGGAAGGCGTGGGCATAATTCTCGGGTGTCGCCGGCTTGCCTTCACCCGCCAGCTGACCCAATGCCATCAGGCCGATTTCGTGCAGGTTGTCGCTCATCGTCGGGGGTGGGGCTTTGCTCCGGGCGCCGGGCCGGCGCGGTGGGCGGACCGCGATTGGCAGTTCCGCGCAAGCCATGGATAATCGTCGCGATTATCCACCAAAAAGCCACCCGGCGCGCACCGCCATGCACCTGCATATCCTCGGAATCTGCGGCACCTTCATGGGCGGCCTGGCGGTGCTCGCCAAACAGGCCGGGCACCGGGTCACCGGATGCGATGCCCAGGTGTATCCACCCATGAGCGATCAGTTGCGTGCCCAGGGCATCGAGCTGATCGAGGGCTGGGGCGTCGATCAGCTCGATCTCGATCCGGATGTTTTCGTGGTCGGCAATGTCGTCAGTCGCGGCAAGCAGCCGGTCATGGAGGCCATCCTCGAACGCGGCCTGACCTATGTGTCCGGGCCGCAATGGCTGGCCGAGCACATTCTTGCCGGGCGCTGGGTGCTTGCCGTGGCGGGTACCCACGGCAAGACCACCACCGCGTCGATGCTGGCCTGGATATTGCAGGACGCCGGCCTCGATCCGGGTTTCCTGATCGGTGGCGTGCCGATGAACTTCGGCATTTCGGCACGCCTGTCCGGCAGCCCGTTTTTCGTCATCGAGGCGGATGAATACGACACCGCGTTCTTCGACAAGCGTTCCAAGTTCGTGCATTACCGCCCCCGCACCTGCGTGCTGAACAACCTGGAATTCGATCATGCCGACATCTTCCCGGATCTCGCGGCGATCGAGACCCAGTTTCACCATCTCGTGCGCACCGTGCCGGGCAACGGCCTGATCGTCGCCAATGCCCGCGAGGAAAGCCTCGCCCGGGTGATCGGGCGCGGTTGCTGGACCCCGGTGGAATGGTTCGGTCATGCCGAGGGCTGGTCGGCCGAGGCATTGGCCGGCGATGGCTTTGCCCTCTGGAGGCGCGGCGAGCGTCTGGGCGAGGTGGACTGGTCCCTGCTCGGTGAGCACAACCGCATGAACGCAGTCGCCGCCATCGTCGCAGCCCGCCATGTCGGTGTGCCGGTGGAGTCCGCCCTGGCGGCCCTGGGCCGCTTCGAGAACGTGCGCCGGCGCCTGGAGGTGCGCGGCGTGGCGGGGGGCGTGACGGTCTATGACGATTTCGCCCACCATCCCACCGCCATCGCCACCACACTCGCCGGACTGCGCGCCCGGGTCGGCAAGTCGCGCATCCTGGCGGTGCTGGAGCCGCGCTCGAACACCATGAAGCTGGGTGTGATGAAGGCGCGTCTGGCCGACAGCCTGGCCAATGCCGACCGGGTATGGTGTCACGCCGCCGGACTGGACTGGGATGTTGCGGCGGCCCTGGCGCCGCTCGGCGCCCGCGCCGCGGTGGAAACCGATCTCGACCGGCTGGTGCAGTCCATCGTCGCCGAGGCCCGGCCGGGGGACCATGTGCTGGTGATGAGCAACGGTGGCTTCGGTGGCATCCACACCCACCTGCTCGCCGCGCTGTCGGCCCGGCTCGGGCCGGCTTGATGGAGATGGCGGCGCCCGGCGGCTTCGAGCTCGGGCACGACGCGGGCGGGCAGGTGCTGCGCCTGCGTGGCGATTGGCGTCTGACACAGCTGGCGGCGCTGGAGCAGGCCAGCGCCGGCCTGCGCCTGGAACCGGGGGTTCCGCTCCGTATCGACGGCAGTGCCCTGTCCGGGCTGGACAGCAGCGGCGCCATGCTGCTGTTGCGGCGCGTGGCGGAACAGGGGGTCGACTGGCGCGAAGTGCGCCTGGCCGGCCTCGATGACCGCATCCAGGCCTTGCTGCACCTGGTGGCGGAGCGGATGGCCGAAGAGCCTAAAGCGGCTTCCGGTCCGGCCGGCCGGCATTGGCTGCCCGGTCTCGGGCATGCCGTGGTCGGCTGGCCCCGGGCCTGGCGTGACCAGCTCGGCTTCGTCGGTCAGACCGGCGCCGCACTGGGCGAGGTTCTGGTGCGGCCGCGTCGGCTGCGCCCGCGCGAGCTGTTCGTGCAGCTGGAATCCGTCGGCCTGGAGGCGATCGCCATCGTGTCGATGATGACCCTGCTGATCGGTGTGGTGTTCGCCTACCTGCTCGCCCTGCAGATCGAGAAATACGGCGCCAACATCTTCATCGTCGACGGCGTGGCCATCGCCATCTGCCGCGAACTGGCGCCCATGCTCACCGCGATCCTGGTGGCGGGCCGTTCCGGGGCGGCCTTCACCGCCCAGATCGGCGCCATGAAGGTGACCGAGGAGATCGACGCCATCGCCACCCTGGGCCTGTCGCCCTGGCAGGTGCTGGTGCTGCCGCGCCTGATCGCCATCCTCATCGCCCTGCCCCTGCTCACCTTCGTCGGCGACCTCATGGGCCTGCTCGGCTCCGCCCTGGTGGCGGCGCGCCAGCTCGACATCACCTTCTACACATTCTTTGCCCGCCTGCAGGACGTGCTGTCGCTGGAATCGGTGCTGTTCGGCCTGTACAAGGCGCCGGCATTCGCCCTCGCCATCGTGCTGATCGCCTGCCGCAATGGCTTCGCGGTGGCGCGCGACGCGCGCAGTGTGGGCGAGGCCACCACCCGTACCGTGGTGCAGAGCCTGGTGGCGGTGATCCTGATCAACGCCGCTTTCGCGCTGGCCTCGCCGGTGTATCGCGGAGCCTGATGTGAGCCCGGGCGAATCCATCCTGGCGGTGCGCGGCCTCGTCACCGAGCTGGCCGGGCAGCGGCTGCACGACGGCATCGATTTCAGTCTCGGCCGGGGCGAGATCGTCGCGCTGATCGGCGGCAGCGGCACTGGCAAGACCGTGCTGCTGCGCGAATGCATCGGCCTCATGCGGCCCAGCGGGGGCGAGGTGCGCCTGTTCGGCGAGGATCTGTGGCGGCTTTCTCCCGCCGACATGAATCGGGTGCGACGCCGTTTCGGTGTGCTGTTCCAGGAAGGGGCGCTGTTTTCATCGCTCACCGTGGCGCAGAACGTCAATGTGCCCCTGCTCGAACACACCGACCTGCCGCGCGCCCTGCGCGAGGCGGTGGTGCGCCTGCGCATCCGCCTCGCGGGCCTGCCCCTGTCGGCCGCCGGAAAGAGGCCGAGTGAACTGTCCGGCGGCATGAAGAAGCGCGCCGCACTGGCGCGGGCGCTGGCCCTGGAACCGGAGCTGCTGTTCCTCGACGAGCCGACCTCTGGCCTCGACCCCATCAGCGCGCGCGAATTCGACACCCTGTTGCGCACCCTGTGCGACAGTCTGGGCCTGACCGCATTCATCACCACCCACGACCTCGACACCCTGTGGGGGCTGGTCGACCGGGTCATCGTCCTGCATGCCGGCCGGGTGGTCGCCGATGGTCCGGTTGGCGAGGTGGCCAGCCTGGGGCAGGAGTGGATACGATCCTATTTTTCGTCGCATTCAGGGGGACGTCATGGAAGCTGAGGCCCGCTACGCCTGGGTGGGCGCCGGGGTGCTGGCACTCGTGGCCCTGCTCATCGCCGGCCTGTGGTGGCTGGCCGGAGGCGGCGACGAACGCGAGATGAAGCGTTTCGTCGCCTATTTCCAGCATCAGTCGCTGGAAGGCTTGCAGATCAACAGCGACGTACGCATGCAGGGTATCAAGGTCGGCAAGGTGCTCGACTACGCCATCCTGCCGGGTCAGGCGCGCAAGGTGCGGGTGCTGTTGCAGGTCGATGCCCGCACCCCGGTGTTCGAGGGCGCCACCGCGGTGGTGGCCCGGCATCTGGTGACCGGCCTGGCCGCAATCGACCTGGAGAACGGCGCCGAGGGCAACATTCCCCTCATGCGCATCCCGGAGGGCGAACCCTATCCGGTGATCCCCGAGGGCGTACCGCAGCTTGCCCGCATGGCGAGCACGGTGGAGGAACTGGGCATGCATGGCCGCGAGGCACTGATCCGTTCCAATACCCTGCTCTCGGATGCCAACCAGGCCAATCTCGCCGCCAGTCTGGCCAATCTGCGCCAGTTGAGCGGCGCCCTGAACGAAACCGTGCCGGAGCTGCGCGCCACCCTCGCCAGCACCCGGGTTGCAGCCGACAATCTCGGTACGACCGGGGTGGCCGCGGCGGTGGCCATGCGCGAGGCCGGTGAACGCGCCACCCAGGCCGCCGACGCCACCCTGGCCACCATGGCCGACAGTCGGGCCGCGCTGGCTCGGCTCGACCAGGAGATCCGTGGCGTCAGTCTGCAACTCAAGCTCACCGCCGACCTCACCGCGCAGGAGGTCCAGGCCACGGCCCAATCGCTGCGCCTGGCTGGCGACACCCTGCAGGATGCCGGTCGTGCGCTGGCCGACCCGGCCCGGCTGATTTATGGCCCGGTGGGCAGCAATCTCGGACCGGGAGAACGGAAATGAATCGAGCGGATCTGAGTTCCGGATGCTCAATGGTCAATGCGGCACGGGCTGCTGGGCGCGCCCTTGCGTGCCGCCTGGCGCTGGCCGGGCTGCCCCTGGCCCTGGCGGGTTGCACGGTGCTGAGCGGTCCCGGCCAGGCCCCGGTGCACTATGTGCTTACCGATCCCCGGCCCGTGCCTCGCCTCGCCGTGCAGCAGCCGCATACCCTGCTGGTGAGGGAAATGGAGGCTCCCGCCTTCTATCAGGATCCGCGTCTGGCCTACAGTCGTTCGCCCGGTACCCGCAGTCATTACGAGTACGCCCGCTGGAGCGACCCGCCGGGGCGCCGCCTGAGCTGGCTGTTGCGCCAGCGTCTGGAAGCCGCCGGAGGCTTCGCGGTAGTGGCGCCATTCGCCGCCGGAGTGACGGGGGAATACCAGCTCAGCACCCGCCTGATCGACCTGTACCATGACAGTTCCAGTTCGCCCGGAAGCGTGCTGGTCGTGGTCGAGGCCGGCCTGCTCAAACGCGAGAACGCCAGTCAGGTCGGTCGGCGGGTGTTCGTGGCCCTCGCCCCCGTCGCCCGTGCCGAGGCCGAGTCCGCCGCCGATGCCATGAGCGAGGCGACCAACCAGGTGATCGACGACATCGTGCTCTGGATCGATGCCTTACTCGGGAAGCGCTGAATCAATGGCGCGTGGGCGAATCGCTGAATTAATTCACCCTGCCAACCGGTTTTCTCAGTGGTCCAGAAGGTTTCGACGTCCTCAAGCTGCTGCCACCGATCATCGGTACACGCTCGATACATTCAAACGAGGCATACTTCAAACCATGCCGTACATACCCGAATACAGCGTGGTGGGCGCCCGCCGCGTGAGCGCGCCGGTTACGCCGGTTACGCCAGTTACTTATGCGCTAGCTTGCGGGCAATTTCCTGCTTGCTCTGCCGCAGCAATGCGATCTCGGACGGTTCCAGCATCCGGGGTGCGGACAAGGTACCGAGCTTCTGATTCAGTAAGCGCGTCGAAGGCGTGACCGAATCGTTCTTGCCACCAGTGTTCAAGTTCTGCGCCATGTTTGTTCCTCAATTCGTTCAATCGTTCGGGCGTCAGCCGCAATTTTGCCGAATGCGGCTTCCCCGTCAAGACGACAGCCGCCAGAACGCGGCCTCCCTGAGACTCGATATGACCGCGAAGGTTCGCCAGCGTGCCGCCCATACCGACGAAATCGTCCACCATCACATAGTCGGTGTCAGGCGTCACCGTTCCATCGAAGGCTGGTTGCCGCGCCAACCGGGCAAACCCGCCTGCCCCGGTATGCGCCACCACATTGGTTTGCACCACGCTGCCATCCACCGGCCAGTCCAGTTTTTTGGCCATCACGTCGGCCAGCACTTCGGGAATCGCATTGACGCCTTCGCGCTCGTAGGCGTGGGCGCTGACCAGAACGGGGCGGCTGTCGCCGACCAGAATACGCAAGCGCTCCGGCAATTCGCGATCAAAAACGTCTTGCACCAGTTCGAGGGCCGCGCCGGCATCGCCGCTTTTGGCGGCGCGATAGGCCGGATGCTTCTTGACCCTCGATTCTTCGGCATGAATCAGGACATTTGGAAAATCGCCCCAAGGGCGGCGTGTCGGCTTCATCGAGCGGATGGTAGCACCGCACCCAGCAGGAAAAACAAAAGCAATCCTGATTATCGACATGGCTCAGCCGGGTGAATGATCTGCCTTGCGGGACAAGGACTTGCGAGCATGGTGGCCCTTGCTAGGCGAGTGACCATGCTGGCGAGGCTAAAGCGTCTGTTGAACCGGTACTGATATTCGCCAAGATAGTGCCGGGCATACTTGGCAAAGGCGAAGGCATGATAGGTGCCCGACAAGGCCGTTTTCAAATTTCCAAGCAGGGTGTTGACCCATTTGAAACGCGGATGGCTGGCCGCCTGTTTTCCGCCACTGACCACGATCGGCTCGTGCGTACACCCCGCCGAGGCCACTGCGGCAAATCCTCGCAGGCCATCGGACACGACACGACGATCTGGAGCCAACGCCGCCTTGGCCCATTCACCCAGGCTCGCCAGGGTAAAGTCCTGAACCGGATCGAACCGGACGTAGAACGTCCGGCCTTCCCGGGTCTCCACGGCAGCGACGAAGGGGACCTTGTTCTCGGATCCCCGTCCCCGCTTGCCACCCGTCCGTTCTCCGCCCAGGTAGGCGTCATCGATCTCGACCTCATGCCCCAGTTGTCGGGAGGACTCCCGCGTGGCCATGGCTTCCATCAGTTTGTGCTTGAGCAACCAGGCTGTCCGCCAGGTGGGTGACAAGGAAGATCGCCAGCATCCATTGGCGCAACGAAAGCTTGCTGGACTCAAGGAATATCCCCGCCCTGACCGTCGTCTGATGCCGACAGGTCGTGCATTGCCAATACGTGCGGCCAGCTCTCAGGAAGATCGAATGGGCTGCCCCAGAACAGGCCGGACACTGGAACCCCGAAGGCCATCTGGCCTTCTCGAAGGCTTCCTGGCATTGGGCCTCGGTGCCGAAGCGGCGATAAAATTCGATCAGGGACATGCCTTTCTGGAACT
>CAZOZD010000074.1:0-9430 GCA_964584195.1 uncultured Burkholderiales bacterium | reverse complement strand
CCGGGTATCAAAGGTTGTTTGCAGGCGGCAACCGATGCAAAGCTGGCTTTTCATCGATCACTGCTTGAAGTGTTGCATGATAGTCATGGACAGCCTCCGCACGATACATCAGATTGGCTCGCTAGCCTGGCTGGTTTGGAAAGACATCCGGGTTCCCTTCCCGCTGCGACCGTCCAGCCCAATCCTCTAAAATTAATCATCAAGTAATTGATTTATATGCATTCTTACGATGCGGCTTGGGGTGTGCGGGACGGGGCTTGGGTGTGCCGGGGATGAGTTGGACACGGATGCGCAGGAGTTCTGCAAAGACGGAGCCCAGGACGCTGATGTTGTGCCGCCCGCGCAACAGCCAACGCGGCAGGACACAACCCACGCTTCTGATGCGCGAAGCTTCCGGCAGGGTGGATTCCTTGCGCGTCGTCCGTCGCCGTCTGGTGCCCGTCTGGGCCAGGTTGTATCATCCACGGTTTTACGATTCTTCGATCAATCATGGCGCTAATCGTGCAGAAGTACGGCGGAACCTCGGTGGGGTCCATCGAGCGGATCCGCAATGTGGCGGAGCGGGTCGCCAAGTTCAAGATGCTGGGGCATCAGGTGGTTGTGGTGGTTTCAGCCATGTCGGGCGAGACCAACCGGCTCATCGCTCTGGCGAAGGAGATGAACAGGGAACCCGATCCGCGCGAGCTGGACGTCATCCTGTCCACGGGCGAGCAGGTCACCATCGGCCTGCTTGCCATGGCGCTCAAGGATCTCGGTCTCAAGGCCAAAAGCTTTACCGGCTGGCAGGTGCCCATCCGTACCGACAGTGCGTTCACCAAGGCGCGTATCGAGCACATCGATGAGGCCGCGATGCGCGCAGCGCTCGATTCCGGCTATGTCGTGGTGGTGGCCGGCTTCCAGGGGGTCGACGCCGATGGCAACCTCACCACGCTGGGGCGCGGGGGCTCGGACACCACGGGCGTGGCGCTCGCGGCGGCATTGAAGGCGGACGAGTGCCAGATCTATACCGATGTCGACGGGGTGTATACCACCGATCCGCGCATCGTCCCGGAGGCCCGCAAGCTGCACTCCATCACCTTCGAGGAAATGCTGGAACTCGCCAGCCTCGGTTCCAAGGTGCTGCAGATCCGCTCGGTCGAGTTCGCCGGCAAATACAAGGTCAAACTGCGGGTGCTGTCCAGCTTCGATGACATCAACAGCGGCGAAGGCGAAGGCACCCTCATCACTTTCGAGGAAGATTCCATGGAACAACCGATCATCTCCGGCATCGCATTCAATCGTGACGAGGCCAAGCTCACCATCCTCGGCGTGCCGGACCGGCCCGGCATCGCCGGCCACATCCTTGCGCCGATCGCCGACGCCAATATCGATGTCGACATGATCGTGCAGAACGTCGGTCACGATGGCACCACCGATTTTTCGTTCACCGTGCATCGCAACGAGTTCAAGAAGGCCCTGGAGGTGCTTGATATGGTCAAGTCGGCGATCGGCGCGCGCGAGATCGTCGGTGACGATCGGATCGCCAAGGTGTCCATCGTCGGCGTCGGCATGCGCAGTCATGCCGGTGTGGCCAGCAAGATGTTCAAGGCGCTGGCGGCAGAGAACATCAACATCCAGATGATCTCCACCTCCGAGATCAAGATTTCGGTGGTGGTCGAGGACAAGTACATGGAACTGGCGGTGCGGGCACTGCACCAGGCATTCGAGCTGGACAAGGAGCCCTCGCCGGCCTGAACCTGCCGTGGACGCGTTGTGTTTCACGCCCCTCTGGGGTATCCTGCCGGCCTTTCCGGAGTTCACGGAAATAGGAGACGTGGCCGAGAGGTCGAAGGCACTCCCCTGCTAAGGGAGCATGCGGGCAAAACCTGCATCAAGGGTTCGAATCCCTTCGTCTCCGCCAGAATAGTTAAAAAACCGCCTATACGGGCGGTTTTTTTCGCCTACAGGACATATTTCTGTGGGCGCTTTGCTTTTGTGCCTCCGCCTCTGCCTAGTTTTCGTAGTGGTACCGGCAGGCAATGATCACCAGGTCATCCCCATCCACGCAGTAGACCAGCCGGTTGGTGTCATCGATGCGACGTGACCAGAACCCAGATAGGTTTTCTTTCAGGGGTTCGGGCTTGCCGATACCGTCGAACGCTTCGCGCAGACAGTCACGGATCAGACCGTTTATCCGCTTCAGGGTCTTGCGGTCCTGCCCCTGCCAGTACTGGTAGTCCTCCCAGGCGGCGAGCGTCCAGGTAATGCGACTAGGCATCTACCAGGTCCCGAGCCTTGGTCTTTCCCTTGCGGTATTGCTCGATCGAGCGCGCCAGATGGGCGGCATTGGCCGGCGACTTCAACAGGTGGACGGTCTCCATGAGGCTGTTGAATGTGTCGAGCGACATCACCACGGCGTCGGAGGCGTCGCGCCGTGTGATCACCGTGTAGTCCGCATCGCTGCTCACCTGGTCGATGATGGACTTGAGGCTGTTACGGGCATCGGAAAAATTAACCACGCGCATGATGTTTTACCTGTTCAATATACAGTACAAGTTTAGCCAGACCGAATCGCCCATGCAAGGACCGTAATCTACCTGGAGCCTCTTGCAAAACCCCAAATCTGCGCTGATTTATCTGCCGAAGGCGATCAAGAAGGGGGGCGCTGCCTGCGTGAGCAGGCATCATTGGCCCTATCCGCTTTTTGGACTCCATCAAGGCTTTCAGTCCGCAAAGGGATTGAAGGTCGCTGACGCAGCCTTGTTGCCGGTATCGGTACATAGGTTATGTCTTGCGCCCCCGCGCGGCCAACAACCTTATCCGGCGCTGCGCGTGTGTCTATCCAGCGCTTCGCGTGCGGTGGCATACGCTCAACGCTCAGTCTTGGGGCCGCGCTTTCGCGCCCACTCGATTTCACCACGAGCCCGGTTTCAAGCCTCAGGTAGCCCCACCCGTGGCGCGGGGCGGGGGGGCGCCGGACCCGGGCTGCCGGCCGGGGTGGCAAGCTGATAGAATCGCAGCATCGTTGACTTCCTGCATTTCGCTGCGTTTCGCCTCGCGCGCCGCGTGGCGCCTGACCTTAGATGCCCCATCCCTTTTGTCTGGCCCGTTCCGGGGCCGATCCTGTTTCGGCGCAGGCTGTTCGCTGATGACCCGCAAGGTATACATCAAGACCTTTGGCTGCCAGATGAACGAGTATGACTCGGCCCGCATGGCCGACGTGCTCGGCGCGGGCGGGTATGAGCCGACCAGCGATCCGGAATCCGCCGACGTGATCCTGTTCAATACCTGCTCGGTGCGCGAGAAGGCGCAGGAGAAGGTGTTCACCGACCTGGGCATGGTGCGGCCGCTGAAGGATAAAAGACCTGACCTCATCATCGGTGTCGGCGGCTGCGTGGCCAGCCAGGAGGGGGCGGCCATCGTCCGTCGCGCGCCCTTCGTCGATGTGGTGTTCGGGCCACAGACCCTGCATCGCCTGCCCGAGCTGATGGCGAAGAGGCGCAGCGAGGGGCGGGCACAGGTGGATGTGTCATTCCCGGAGATCGAGAAGTTCGACCATCTGCCGCCGGCGCGGGTGGATGGGCCGACCGCGTTCGTTTCGATCATGGAGGGGTGCAGCAAGTACTGCACATTCTGCGTGGTGCCCTACACGCGCGGCGAGGAGGTGTCGCGGCCGCTGGAGGACGTGCTCGCCGAGGTTGCGGGGCTGGCCGCCGGCGGGGTGCGCGAGGTGACCCTGCTGGGCCAGAACGTGAACGCCTATCGCGGCCTCATGCACAAGGGCGAGGGCGCGGATGGGGAGACCGCCGACTTCGCCCTGCTCATCGAGCTGGTGGCCGGGATCCCCGGCATCGAGCGCATCCGTTTCACCACCTCGCATCCGCGCGAGTTTACGCCGCGCCTGATCGACACCTATGCCCGCATCCCCAAGTTGGTCTCACACTTGCATCTGCCGGTGCAGTCGGGCTCGGACCGCATCCTGGCGGCAATGAAGCGCGGCTATACGGTGCTGGAGTACAAGTCCATCATCCGCCGTTTGCGCGAGGTGCGGCCGGATCTCGCCCTGGCAACGGATTTCATCGTCGGCTTTCCCGGCGAGACCGAGGCCGATTTCGAGGCGACGATGCGGCTACTGGAGGAACTGGATTTCGATCATTCGTTCAGCTTCGTGTACAGCCCGCGACCCGGCACGCCGGCCGCGGGTCTGGCCGACGATACGCCGCAGGAGGTGAAGCTCGCCCGTCTGTATCGCCTGCAGGCGCAACTGGACCGCCAGGTGCAGGCGCACAGCGAGGCGATGGTCGGTACGGTGCAGCGGGTGCTGGTGGAAGGCCCATCGAAAAAGGACGCAGCCGAGCTTTCCGGCCGCACCGGGAACAATCGGGTGGTGAACTTCCCGGCCCCGCCGCGGCTGATCGGCGAGTTCGTCGACATCCGCATCACTCGCGCCTTGCCCAACAGCCTGCGTGGCGAGGTGGTGATACGGGGTGAGCGTTGATGCAGGTCAGCTTTCCCGATGCCGACAATGCCCGGCTCGCCAATCTGTGCGGTGTACTGGACGAAAACCTGCGTCAGATCGAGACCGCGCTCAACGTCAACATCGCCCGGCGCGGCGAGGTGTTCAATGTCACCGGCCCGGATGCCCGTGTCGAGCAGGCCTGTCGCCTGATCAAGGATTTCTGGCAGCGCGCCCGCAAGCCGCTGGACATCGACGACATCCAGCTCGCCCTGGTGGAGATCGCCCACAAGCCGGCCGTTGCCGAGACCGAGAGCGACATGCCGGTGCTGATGACCCGCCGCGCCGGATTGCATGGCCGCACGGCGCGGCAGAACCAGTACATCCGCCAGGTACAGGAACACGACATCACCTTCGGCATCGGCCCGGCCGGCACCGGCAAGACCTATCTTGCCGTCGCCTGCGCGGTGGACGCCCTGGAGCGCGACCTGGTCAAGCGCATCGTTCTGGTGCGGCCGGCGGTGGAGGCGGGCGAGCGCCTGGGCTTCCTGCCCGGCGACCTCACCCAGAAGGTGGACCCCTACCTGCGCCCGCTCTACGATGCGCTCTACGACCTGATGGGTTTCGACAAGGCAACGCGCGCCTTCGAGCGCCAGGTGATCGAGATCGCGCCACTCGCATTCATGCGCGGCCGCACACTGAACCATGCATTCATCATCCTCGACGAGGCGCAGAACAGCACACCGGAACAGATGAAGATGTTCCTTACCCGTATCGGCTTCGGCTCGAAGGCGGTGGTGACCGGCGATGTCACTCAGATCGACCTGGCGCGCGGGGTGAAGAGCGGCCTCATCGAGGCGCGCGAGGTGTTGAAGGCGGTGCGCGGCATCGCATTCACCGAATTCCAGAACGAGGACGTGGTGCGCCATCCCCTGGTGGCGCGCATCATCGAGGCCTATGACAGTTTCGCGAGGCGCGAGGCGTGAAGGCCGAGCCGCGTCTCAACCTCACGGTGCAGTATGCCCTCGACAGGACCGGGCTGCCCGGCCGTGCCGAGTTGCGGCGCTGGGCGCGGGCGGCGCTGATGCAGGGCGCCGAGGTGACCCTGCGCCTGGTCGACGAGGATGAGGGGCGCCAGCTCAACCGCGACTATCGCGGCAAGGCGTATGCCACCAATGTGCTGACCTTTGCCTACGGTGCCGACGCTGCGGGCCTTTTTGCCGGTGACATCGTGCTGTGCGCCCCGGTGGTGGCGCGCGAGGCCGCCGAGCAGGGCAAGGCGCTGGATGCGCACTATGCCCACATGGTGGTGCACGGCATGCTGCACCTTCAGGGGCATGACCACGAGGCCGAGGCCGAGGCGGTCGCCATGGAAGCCGTGGAAAGCTTTATCATGCAACGGTTGGGATTTCCCGACCCCTATGCACATCATGAACGACGACAGTAGTCACCGACCCAGCCTGATCGAACGCCTGACCGCCTGGCTCACTCCCGAGCCGGACAACCGCGAGGAACTCCTCGAACTCCTCCACTCCGCCTACGACAACAACCTGCTCGATGCCGACGCGCTGTCGATGATCGAGGGGGTGATGCAGGTGTCCGAGATGCAGGTGCGGGAAATCATGATCCCGCGCGCGCAGATGGACGTGGTCGACATCAACGACCCGCACGACGAGATCCTGCGTTTTGCCCTGGAGACCGCCCATTCCCGTTTCCCGGCAGTGGATGGCGACCGCGACAACGTGGTCGGCATCCTGCTCGCCAAGGATCTGTTGCGCCTGTTCGCCGAGGAAGACACCAGTCTGCGCGAGATGTTGCGCCCGGCGGTATTCGTGCCGGAGTCCAAGCGTCTCAACGTGTTGCTGCGCGAGTTTCGCTCCTCGCGCAACCACATCGCCATCGTCGTCGACGAGTACGGCGGCGCCGCCGGCCTGGTGACCATCGAGGACGTGCTGGAACAGATCGTCGGCGACATCGAGGATGAGTACGACTACGACGAGGACGAGGACAACATCCTGCAGGAGGCGGGCGGCGCATTCCGGGTCAAGGCGCAGACCGAGATCGCCGATTTCAACGCCGCCCTGGGCGCGCATTTTTCCGATGAGGAATACGACACCGTCGGCGGTCTGGTGGCCCAGGCCTTCGGTCATCTCCCCAAGCGCGGTGAGTCGGTGGAGCTGGACGGTTTCCGCTTCGAAGTGATGCGCGCCGACAGCCGCCGCCTGCATACCTTGCGGGTGCAGGTGCCCGTCCGGGGGCGGACGATTGAACCTCTGAAAAACCGTGCGGCGGGCTCTCGCCCGCCTTCTCCCTATCCCCCGGGAGGGGTGGGGTGAGGTGAGGCTTCCAGCGGCTTGCGCCGCACCCCCATCCCGGCCTTCCCCCTACCGGGGAAGGGGTTTGAATTCCCTCATCCCTGGCCCGCCTAAAGGTTTTTCCTCTCCCTGTGGGAGGGATGGAGCAAGCAAGCCGCAGATGTGGTGAGGAATTTGGCTTGAACCCGGATCCTTCCTGGCCGCCCTGATACACTACACCGTCACTGAAACCCTTCGAGTTTAGGCATGAATCCCGATTGGAACGAATTCCTGCGGACCCAGGGCGCTCGCATCGAGGCGGGCGTGGTCACCGACTATGGCGATGCAGCCGGCGAGCTTCTCGCCGCCCGTGCCGGGCGCGTGCTCGCCGATCTGTCGCACTGGGGCATGATCGGCTTTTCAGGCGAGGAGGCCAAAACCTTCCTGCACGGCCAGCTCACCAACGACCTCAACCACCAGCTCGCCGCCGACCAGGCGGTGTTCGCCGCCCTGTGCTCGCCCAAGGGGCGCATGCTGGCCAACTTCCTCGCCTTGCCCTGGCAGGACGACATCCTGCTGTTGCTGCCGGGCGAGTTGCGCGAGGCGGTGCAGAAGCGCCTGTCGATGTTCATCCTGCGCGCCAAGGTGAAGGCGCGCGATGCCTCGCCGGAGTGGGTCCGCCTTGGCCTGGCCGGGCCGGGGGCCGCGCTGGCCGTGGCCGACTGGCTGGGCGCGCCGGTGGCGGATCGGCCGCTGGCGGTGGGCCAGGCCGCGGATCGTTTCGCGGTGCGGCTGGGTGAGGACCGATTCGACCTGTTCACGCGCCCGGAGCGGGCAGGCGAGGACTGGGGGCGATTCGCCGCCGGGGCGCGGCCGGTGGGGGCGCCGGCCTGGGACTGGCTCCTGGTGCGGGCCGGGGTGCCGACCATCCTGGCGCGCACCCAGGATGAATTCGTGCCGCAGATGGCGAACATGGATGTGCTGCACGGGATCAGTTTCAACAAGGGCTGTTATCCGGGCCAGGAGATCGTTGCCCGCACCCAGTATCTGGGCAAGCTCAAGAAGCGGCTCTATCTCGCCCATGTCGAGGCGCCGGCCGAGCCAGGCCAGTCGGTGTTCTGTCCCGCATTCGGCGAACAGGCCGCGGGTCTCGTCGCCAATGCCGCGCCGGCCGCGGAGGGCGGAACCGACCTTCTGGTGGTGTTGCAGATCGCCGGCCATGACGCGGGCGAGGTCCATCTCGGCGCGGTGGATGGTCCCGCGCTGGCCTTCCTGCCCTTGCCCTATCCGCTGTGAGCCGCAGTCTGTACGTGTGGTACCGGGTTGAGCGCGACGACCCCGAGACGGCGTTGCTGGTGCGCTCGATGCTGGCCCGTCTCGCCTGCCGCAGCGGCGTGCGCGGCCGCCTCATGCGCAAGCTGGATGAACCGCGCCTGTGGCTGGAGGTGTACGAGGATGTTGCCGATCCGGCGCGCTTTGGCGCCGATCTGGAGCATGCACTGGAATCGTTCGACCTCGGTGTGCGCATCGACGGGGCGCGCCATGCCGAATGGTTCGAGGAAACTGAAGTCGTGCCGGCCGCCTGTGCGCGCGCCGGCGACGAGCGAGGATGAAAGATGGCCAAGCCCGGCGAACGAAAGTTGCAGATCCTGCAAACCCTGGCCGAGATGCTGGAGGCGCCGACGGCGGAAAAGATCACCACCGCCGCCCTGGCCGCCCGCCTGGAGGTGTCCGAGGCGGCGCTCTACCGCCATTTCGCCAGCAAGGCGCAGATGTATGAGGGGCTGATCGAGTTCATCGAGAGCACCCTGTTCGGCTACATCAACAAGCTCGCCGGCGAGGGCGGGCGCGGCATCGATCAGGCCCAGGCGATTCTGCGTCTGCTGCTCGGCTTTGCCGAAAAGAACCGGGGCATGACGCGGATGCTGACCGGCGAGGTGTTGCTGCATGAGAAGGAGCGCCTGCAGCAGCGCATGAACCAGTTGCTCGATCGCATCGAGGTGAGCCTGAAGCAGGCAATGCGCATTGCAGTCACTCAGGGCGACGTGCCGCCCGGAAGCGAATCGGCGGCGGCCAGCCTGATGCTGGCCTATGCCCAGGGACGCTGGCAGCAGTTCGTCAAAAGCGGCTTCAAACGCCTGCCCACCGAGCACTGGGATACGCACTGGGCCATGCTGGCGCGGGCGGTCAGTGCGCCGGGCGAGATGGCCCTCATGGGCTGATGGCGGCGCCACATACGCCGCAGCCGGGATCGCGCTTGAGACGGATCGCCCGCCACTCGGTGTTGAGTGCGTCATAAAGCAGCAGGCGGCCGTTCAGACTGGTGCCGGCGCCGGTGATGAGCTTGATCGCCTCGATCGCCTGCATGGCACCGATCACCCCCACCAGTGGCGCAAGTACGCCGAATTCTGCACAGCGCATCTCGGCGTCCTCCGCATTTTCCGGAAACAGGCAGGCATAGCAGGGGGCGTCGGGCTGGCGCAGGTCGAATACGCTGATCTGGCCGTCGAAACGTACCGCCGCGCCGGACACCAGGGGGACTCCGGTACTTGCGCAGGCGCGGTTGATGGCCTGGCGGGTGGCGAAGTTGTCGCTGCAATCGAGTACCACGTCGGCCTGTGCAACCTCCTCGCGCAGGCGTGCGCCTGCAAGCCGTTCTTCCAGCGCGCGCAGCTCCAGGTCCGGGTTCATTGCCCGCATC
>CAZOZD010000073.1:5105-9517 GCA_964584195.1 uncultured Burkholderiales bacterium | reverse complement strand
CGCTCGCCAGTCTGCTAAAGTGATTCGAAATCCTGACGATATGGAGGCCATTGCGGCCAGGAGCAGGGCGTGAAGATCAACGATTCCATCAACGGCGTATCCGCCGCCCGCCGGACGCGTGAACTGCGCGCCCGTGAGGGTCGCCCCGGTTCCGCCCAGGGTGCCACGGCGGATTCCGGCGACAGCGTCGACCTCACCCGCGCCAGCCTGCAACTGCGCGCCATGGAAGAATCCCTGGCCGATGTCCCGGTGATGGACACAGCCAAGATCGAGAGTCTGCGTCAGGCCATCGCCGAGGGGCGCTTCACGGTAGACGAGGATCTCGTCGCCGAACGCCTGGTCAAATCCATTCTCGAACAACTCCGCCACCGCAAATCCGGATGAGCGCCCTGGAAGACGACCTCGACCAGCTCGGTCGCACCCTGGCCGCATTCATCGACTGCCTGCGCGCCGAGGCCGAGGCCCTGCGCGTGCCGGATGCCGACGCACTGGCCGAAGCCATCGCGCGCAAGACCCCCCTGGCGACCGAGCTTGGCGGCCAGTGGGAACGTTTCGCCGCCCGCGCCAGCACCCCACCCCTCAGCCTGGACCGCATCCAGCAGGCACTGGGCCGCTTTCCGGCCCTGCAAAACCGCTGGCGCGCCGTACGCCAACTCGCCGAGGAAGCGGCCCGCCTCAATCAGGCCAACGGCCAGCTCATCGAGAAGCAACTCCAACGCACCCACCGCGCCCTGGACGTATTGCAGACCGCGGCCAATCCGGCCCGGGTCTATGGCGAACAAGGCCAGATGCTGCACCTGTTCACGCCGCAGCGTACCCTGGACAAGGCCTGACCCCGCGGGTCACCGACCGCAAAGCCGCCGGGCCGGGCGCTTCACCACGGCACGATTTCACGTCCGGCTTCCCTGGCCATGCCGCGCAGGTAATCGGCGTGCGCTGTCAGCTCCGCCTCACCGGGCGTATCGACGCGCAGGTGGAGCGGACGCTCCAGCGCGACGCCCCCCTCGCGCGAAGGCCCACTCACTTCGATGGCCAGCGAATCCTGGCCGCGCGTCATCATCAGGTAGACCTCGGCGAGGAGCTGCGCGTCGAGCAAGGCGCCGTGATAGCTGCGCCCCGAGTTGTCCACCTCGTAACGGCGGCAGAGTGCATCGAGATTGTTCTTCTGACCCGGATGCAGGTCCTTGGCCAGGCGCAGGGTGTCCAGCACGCCGGCGCAGTGGTGGGCGAGCACGCCGCGATCCAGGCGCGCCAGCTCGGCATTGAGAAAACCGACATCGAACGGCGCGTTGTGGATGACCAGCTCCGCGTCGGCGATGAAATCGAGGAAATCGCCCACCACGTCGACGAAGCGCGGCTTGTCGGCGAGGAACTCATTGGTGATGCCATGCACCTCCATGGCGCCGGCATCGATCTCCCGATCCGGGTTGAGATAGACGTGATAGACCCGCCCGGTGGGCTGGCGGCTGCTGATCTCCACCGCCCCGATCTCGATCACGCGGTGGCCGCGCTCGGGGTCGAGGCCGGTGGTTTCGGTGTCGAGCACGACCTGCCGTGTCATCGCCCGTTCCTCCGCGACTGCTCTACACCGAGATTGGCGAGCCGGTCGGCAGCCTCGTTGCCCGGGTGGCCGGCATGCCCCTTGACCCAGTGCCATTCCACACTGTGCGCGGCAGCGGCGGCGTCCAGTGCCCGCCACAGGTCCTGGTTCTTCACCGCGCCACCGGTGCTGGTTCGCCAGTTGCGCCGCTTCCAGTTGGGCAACCACTCCTGGATGCCCTTCTGCACATACTGCGAATCGGTATGCACGCGCACCCGACTGGCCCGCTTGAGGGCCCCCAGTGCCTCGATCACGGCGCGCAACTCCATGCGGTTGTTGGTGGTGCCGGACTCGCCACCGAAAAGACTCTTTTCGTGCCCGCCATAGCGCAGCAAGGCCCCCCAGCCCCCGGGGCCGGGATTGCCCTTGCAGGCACCATCGGTATAGATATCGACCCAGTCCTCCGGGCCGGTGGTTTCGTCGCTCATGCGTCCTCTTTCCTCTGTGTCGCGGTCGGCGGTCCCAGACGGCCGGCAATCCGGTTCCCGGAGTGCGCCAGGGCCGGATTGACCCGCCAACGGTCCTCCCAGCGCGGGGTGATCAGGCGCATGCCCGGTACCCGCTTGACCGCATGCAGCATGTAGATACCGCCCCCCAGCGCCCACCAGCGATCGCCCGCCGCCTCCATGAATGCGAAGCGGCGCAGCCAGGCGGCGCGGTTGATGGGCGGCGCGTAGGCCGCCATGCGCCCGGCCACCAGCTCCAGCCCCATCAGCGAAAGCCAGTCCTTGATCCGGGCGAGACCGAGAAAACGGCCACTCCAGGGATAGGCCTGATCGCGCCCCATACGACGCTTCAGCCCCCACAGGCTCAATGGATTGAATCCGCTCAGCAGAAGGCGGCCCTCCGGTCGCAACACCCGCTCCACCTCGCGCAGCAACTGGTGTGGATGGGCCGAGAACTCCAGCGCATGGGGCAGGGCGATCAGGTCCAGACTCTGGCCTTCCAGCGGCAGCTGCTCCGGCCGGCAACGCAGATGGCCATGGCCCAGGCTGGCACAGAAGCGGAACGGCATGCGGTTGGCGCGCAGGTAATCGATGTGGCAATGGCCAATCTGCATGGCATTGAAGCCGAACAGATCCGCCGATGCCGCATCGTACCAGGCCAGTTCGCGCTCGACGACATAGCGGCCCAGGTCGGTATCGAACCAGTTATCCATACACTCCGACTCCAGCCTTAACCGGCCGGGGCGACGCGATCCGCCCCCTGGCTCGGCGCGAATCGGGACGACACTTGCAATACCGGGATGTCCATGCGAACTTTCATCGATACAGCCCTGCCGGTGCGGCGGGGTGGAAACACCTGGGCAAGGAGCGCGCATGACCACCATCGAAGCCATTCCCGCGCTGCGCGACAATTACATCTGGGCCATCCACGACGGCCGCCACGTCGCCTTCGTCGACCCCGGCGACGGCGACGCGATTGTAGCGTGGCTGAACCATCACCGCATGCGCCCGGTCGCACTCCTGATCACCCACCATCATGCCGACCACTGCGCCGCAGCCGCGGCATTGCGACGACAATACACCATCCCGGCCTGGGGGCCCGCGGAGGCCGGCGACGCCGTCGACCGGGTCTTGCAAGGCGGCGAGACCCTGCTCCTGCCCGGACTGGAGACACGTTTCGAAGTGCTGGCCACCCCCGGCCACACCCTCGGCCACCTCGCCTACCATGGAGAGGGCGCCCTGTTCTGCGGCGACACCCTGTTCTCCTGCGGTTGCGGCCGCCTGTTCGAAGGCAGCCCGGCCACCATGCATGCCTCGCTCACGCGCCTGAGCTGCCTGCCTGCCGACACCCGGCTGTACTGCGCACACGAATACACCCTGGCCAACCTCGAATTCGCACGCACCATCGATCCCGACAACCCCGACCTGGTGGCCTGGGCTGAAACGGCCGCCCGGCTGCGCGCCGCCGGCCAGCCCACCCTGCCGGTACGGCTCGCCGACGAATGCCGCCGCAATCCCTTCCTGCGCTGCAGCAGCGATGTCGTGCGCGAACGAATGCGACGCCGTGAAGAAGAATCCACCCCCCGACGCGCTCGAAACATTCACCCGCCTGCGCGCGCTGAAAGACCGCCACTGAACCGCCGCGACCGGCGCAAGCGCCCGTCCCGCCTGACCAGAGCGCCCTCCAGATAAATGTATTGCATTGATCTGATTGAAGATTTACAATGCACTCGATTTCAACAGCGTCCGACACCCGTCGCGCCCCGCGCGTGGCGACCAGGCCCGAGCCCCATGCATCGACCGAATCCCGCCGGCGCCGCGCGTCGTATCTTCCTGCTCCTCCCCCTGCTCTGCATCAGCCTGACGGCCTTGGCCAACCCCGCGCCTGCCGAGCGCCCCGCGCTCAGGCTGACCCAGCAACTGACCAGCCTGGGCAGTCCGGCCGCCCCGGTCGAAATCGACCTCTGGGCGCGCATTCGTGACGGCATGGCACTGCCCGAGCGCGGCCATGCACTCGTCCGCAACCACGAGAACTGGTACGCGGCCCGCCCGACCACGCTGGCCAACGCCATCCAGCGCAGTCGTCCCTACCTGTTCCATATCGTCGAGCAGATCGAGAAGCGTGGCATGCCGATGGAGATCGCACTGCTGCCGATCATCGAATCGGGCTTCAATCCGATGGCCGAGTCGCCCCGTCAGGCTTCCGGTATCTGGCAGTTCATCCCGTCCACCGGGCGGGTATTCGGCCTCAAGCAGAACGCCTGGTACGACGGCCGCCGCGATGTGCTGACCGCCACGCGCGCCGCGCTCGACTATCTGCAGGTCCTGCATGGCATGTTCGGCGACTGGGAACTGGCACTGGCCGC
>CAZOZD010000073.1:0-5095 GCA_964584195.1 uncultured Burkholderiales bacterium | reverse complement strand
ACAACTGCGGCGAGGGCTGCGTGCAGCGCGCCGTGGCCCGCAACCGGGCGCTTGGCCGGAAAACCGACTTCGCCAGCCTGGATCTGCCCACCGAAACCCGCCACTACGTCCCCAAGCTGCTGGCGGTGCGCAACGCCATCCTGGCACCGGAACGGTTCGGCATTGAGCTCGACCCCATTCCAAACGAGCCATTCTTCATGCAGGTCTCCCTCAAGCACCCCATCGAGGCAAGGACCGCCGCCCGCCTCGCCGACATGCCGATGGACGACTTTCTCGCACTCAACCCCGGCTTCAAGCGCCGGGTGATCTACACCGATGCGCGCGACACCCTGCTGATCCCGGCCGACCGGATCGAAACCTTCCACTTCAACCTGCACCGGATGGGCCAGGAAAAGCCCCGCCTGCAAGCCTACAACGCCCGCCGCGGCGAAACCCTCGACAAGATCGGCGAGCGCTTCGGCGTCAGCACCGACTGGCTGAAACAGCACAACCCCATCCGTACCCATCAGGGCCGCCTGGCCGACACACAGACCCTGCTCGTCCCGGCGCCCCCCGCCGCAACCATGGCCATGGCCGCGGCCACCGCCGCCCCCCCCACCGAGACGCGCCGCACCGGCCGTGCCACGCCACGCACCCATCAGGTGAAAAAGGGTGACACGCTGAGCAGCGTCGCCCGCCAGTACAATGTCCAGCTGGCGGAACTGCGCCAGCACAACGCCAACCCGCGCACCCTCGTTCCCGGCCAGATCCTGGTGATCCCGCCGGACAACAGCTGATCCGCGCCACGCCTCCCGCCCCGCCTTCACCACCGTGCTGCGCGCCCTGCTGTTCGACGTCGATGGCACCCTCGCCGACACCGAGCGCGATGGCCATCGTCCTGCATTCAATGCTGCATTCCGCGAGTTCGGCCTCGACTGGGCGTGGGATGTCGCCTTGTATGGCGAACTCCTGGCGGTGACCGGCGGCAAGGAACGCATCCGCCACTATGTCGCGCGCTACCGCCCGGACTTCACGCCACCGGCCGACTTCGACGCCCTGGTCGTCGAGCTGCATCGGGCCAAGACCCGCCACTACACCGCCCTGGTCGAGACCGGCGCCCTGCCCCTGCGCCCGGGCGTCAAAAGGCTGTTGCACGAAGCGCGCGACGCCGGCCTGATCCTCGCCATCGCAACCACCACCACACCGGAAAACGTCACCGCCCTGCTCCGTCACAGCCTGGCCGCCGACGCCCCGGACTGGTTCGCACTGATCGCCGCCGGCGACATCGTCCCGGCCAAGAAACCGGCGCCCGACATCTACCTCTGGGCACTCGACCGGCTCGGGCTGAGCGCGGCCGAGTGCCTCGCCTTCGAGGACTCCCGCAACGGACTGCGCGCCGCCCTCGGCGCTGGCCTGCGCACCGTGGTGACGGTCAACGACTACACCCGTGACGACGATTTCAGCGGCGCCCACGCCGTGCTCACCGACCTGGGCGAGCCCGACGCGCCCGGCACCCGGCTCGACTCCCCCGGCCAGGACGCACCCGCCTGGATCGACCTCACCCGCCTGCGCGACTGGCGCGCGCAAGCCGGCAGCCCCTGACCTGGATCCAGCCGGCTGAACCGTGGCCAGCGATACCGGCCCCCAGTCTCCCAGCGGCTTCGACCCCGGCCGCCATCTGCGCGACCTGCCCCACCTGCCCGGCGTATACCGCATGCTCGGCGAGGGCGGCGAGGTCCTGTACGTCGGCAAGGCGCGCGACCTGAAAAAACGGGTGTCGAACTATTTCCAGAAAGGCGACCTGTCGCCGCGCATCCGCCTCATGGTCGCCGCCATCCACGACATCCAGATCACCGTCACCCGCTCCGAATCCGAGGCCCTGCTACTGGAAAACAACCTGATCAAGGGACTCAACCCCAAGTACAACATCCTGTTCCGCGACGACAAGTCCTACCCCTACCTGATCCTCACCGGCCACGAATTTCCCCGTCTGGGCTATTTTCGCGGCACCCCGGACAAGGCCGACCGGGTGTTCGGCCCCTACCCCAACGCCCATGCGGTACGCGAGAGCATCCAGATCCTGCAGAAGGTGTTCCGCCTGCGCACCTGCGAGGACAGCGTATTTGCCAACCGCTCGCGCCCCTGCCTGCTGCACCAGATCGGCCGTTGCAGCGCCCCCTGTGTCAGCCAGGTCACGCCCGAGGACTATCGCCGCGACGTCGAACAGGCCGGACTGTTCCTCGCCGGCAAGGACGATGAGCTGATTGCCAGCCTCTCGGCCAAGATGGATGAGGCCGCCGCCGAGCTGCGTTATGAAGCCGCGGCGGTGCATCGTGACCGCATCCAGGCGCTCAACCGGGTGCGCGAGAAACAGTTCGTCGAAAGCCGCGGCCAGCAAGACGCCGATGTCATCGGCCTGGCCATGAACAGCGGCCGCGCCTGCGTATACCTGATGATGATCCGCGGGGGCCGCAACCTGGGCGGCCGCGCCCATTTTCCCAGTCACGCCGAAGGCCTGACCGGCGCGGAAATCCTGGATGCATTCATCGGCCAGCACTACGCCGGCCGGCCCGTACCAGCGGCAATCATCCTGGCCGAGGCGCCCGAAGGCCTCGCCGAATGCCTGGCCGGACCGACCGGGGAGAGCGCCCGGCTGATCGTCCCCGGTGCCGGCGAACGCCGCAACTGGCTCAGGATGGCGGAACAGAATGCCAGCCTTGCCCTGGCCGGCCGCGAAGGCGAACGCGCCAGCCAGGCCAACCGGCTGGCCGCACTCAACCGCTGCCTGAATGAAACCGGCATCGAACGCATCGAATGCCTCGACGTCAGCCACACCCAGGGCGAGGCCACCGTGGTCGCCTGCGTGGTGTATGACCAGGGCCAGATGCAGAATGGCGAATACCGGCGCTACAACATCGCCACCCCCACCCCCGGCGACGACTACTACGCCCTGCGCGAGGCGCTCGGCCGCCGCTACGGCAAGCTGGTCGAAAGCGAGGGCCGCCTGCCCGACCTCATCCTCATCGACGGCGGGCGCGGCCAGCTCAACGTCGCACTCGACGTATTGCATGGCCTGGGCCTGGCCGACCTGCCCATGCTCGGCGTGGCCAAGGGCGAGAGCCGCAAGCCCGGCCTGGAACAACTATTCCTCGCCGACGAGGCCGAGCCCCTGCGCCTGCCCGCCACCGACCCGGCACTCCACCTCATCCAGCAGATCCGCGACGAGGCGCACCGCTTCGCCATCACCGGCCACCGCGCCCGACGTGCCAAAAAACGGGTCACCTCCAGCCTGGAAGACATCCCCGGCATCGGCCCCCGCCGCCGCCAGGCGCTGTTCAAGCTGTTCGGCGGCCTGCGCGGCGTGCAGTCCGCCGGCATCGAGGAACTCGCCCAGGCCGAAGGCATCAGCCGCGAACTGGCGGAGCGCATCTATCAGGCGTTACACTGAGCCGATGGCATTCAACATCCCCAATTCACTCACCTGGCTGCGCATCGCCCTGATCCCGCTGTTCGTGGCGGTGTTCTACCTGCCCGCCGGCTGGCTGCCCGGACACAACGTCAACCTCATCGCCACCCTGCTGTTCGCCCTGGCCGGCATCACCGACTGGCTGGACGGCTGGCTCGCCCGCCGCCTCGACCAGACCTCCGCCTTCGGTGCATTTCTCGACCCGGTCGCCGACAAGCTGATGGTGGCCGCCGCCCTCATCGTCCTGGTCGACATCGGCCGCGCCGGTGTCGGCGTCGCGCTCATCATCATCGGCCGCGAGATCGCCATCTCCGCACTGCGCGAATGGATGGCCAAGGAAGGCCAGTCCGGAAGCGTTGCCGTGTCCTTCATCGGCAAGGTCAAGACCACCGCCCAGATCACCGCCATCCTGCTCCTGCTCTATCACGACCCCATTCCGGGCTGGCCCCATGTCGCCGCCACCGGCACCTGGCTACTCTATCTCGCCGCCCTGCTCACCCTCTGGTCGATGGCCCACTACCTGCACATGGCCTGGCGGGCCATGAAAAATCAGCCCGCAGGTTCTTGACAGTTGCGTGACTCCGGGTAGAATGGCGCCTCCTCACGCAACGAGCGTGCAGCGACGCGGGAGTAGCTCAGTTGGTAGAGCGCGACCTTGCCAAGGTTGAGGTCGCGAGTTCGAGACTCGTCTCCCGCTCCATACATCAAGGGAAAGCGTGGCGCTTTCCCTTTTTCACTTGCATACCGGCGCGATGGCAGAGTGGTTATGCAGCGGCCTGCAAAGCCGTGTACCTCGGTTCGATTCCGGGTCGCGCCTCCATCGATACTTCCCTGACGCGGCCTTCCCGGCCGGGTAGTTCGACACTCGCCCGGATGGTGAAACAGGTAGACACAAGGGACTTAAAATCCCTCGGCTTCGGCCATGCCGGTTCGAGTCCGGCTCCGGGCACCATCAGTATTCATGCGGGTTTCGGCGGTTTCGCCTTGGCACAGCAAAGACCCCAAATACCCTTCGCGGCACACTGGCGGCACACTGCCAAAAAACACCCCGCATCACTCTGCCACCGCACCGGGCAAGGCAAGCGCCTGCGATATCACCCTGTAGGCTGTTCGCTCAGACAAGCCAGAAGCGACCAGGCGGGCCGCCACTTGACGGCGGCTAGCGCCCTGGTGGAGTTGCTGCCGCGTCTGGCGCACAAGGGGCACCGCGCCGGGTTTCCTTGTTGGCGATGTAGAGCGATTGGCCGGCGAAGCTGGCAATGACCTTTTCGGCCCGCTGGTAGGCGGCATCGTCGCCTATGGCCTGGCGCAATTCGTGGAGCAAGGCCGCCAGCGTTGCGGCATTGCCTGACGCCACCGATTAGCCGGCCTGCACGGTTATACCCGTGGCGGATAACTCCTTCCACGCACAACCGCAACCACCCGCCAACGAGGCGGGTTTTTTTGTTATCAGGCCATCAAGGCCAGGTGCGCAATGAACCCCGAGCGGCTTTCGCCTGCCGCGCTGGCCTTGGCGTCCAGATGGGCCAGAACGTCTTCCGGGAGCGTGATATTGACCCTTCGGACACGTTTTGGCCGCAGGCGGGAAACATCCACATCAATCAGCATCCAGATGCCCCCGTATTGATAGTCCGGGTGATTCGCCAGCAC